>NZ_PCOC01000002.1:1535000-1672500 GCF_002975205.1 Ochrobactrum vermis
ATTGCATCATCAAGCGCAGTGCGCTCCCGGGTGCGATCGATCTGCAGCCCGCTGACGAATTTCTTCAATGAAGCAAGTGTCAGATTGACGCCGAGATCCTTGGACAGGAGCAGTCCTTTGCCCTTCCGATCTTCGCTGAGATAAACGATCCCCGCCTTCTGGCTTTCATGCGCATTGCGAAAATGAACCGGCTTGCCATTGTGGTGCGCGTCGCCCTTGCCGGGTCGCAGACCAACAATGCCTTCCATCAGTTCCGTGCGTCCCGCGCCGACCAGACCGGCAAAGCCGAGTATCTCGCCCCGGTTCAGATGGAAGCTCGCACTTTGCACATAGCCGGGTACGCTGAAACTATCGATTTCAAGAATGGCAGCGTTGTCATGCCTGCTTGCGCGGTCAGGATAAAGCTTTGCAACGTCACGACCGACCATCAGGCGGGCCATATCGGAAGGCTGCAATTCTGAAGCCAGATGCGCCGAAACGAGCTTGCCATCGCGAAGCACGGTCACGCGATCAGATATTTCCTTCACTTCCGGCAGGCGGTGCGAGATGTAGAGAACAGCGACACCCTTCGCACGAATATCGCGGATGACTTTCAGCAGCGCTTCCGTCTCGAATGGCGTCAGCGAAGCGGTCGGCTCGTCGAATATCACCACACGATGCGGCACCAGCAGCACGCGGGCTATCTGGACAAGCTGGCGCTGTGCTATCGACAGGGAACCCACGACCGCATCCGGATCGATATCCGCGCCGAGGTCACGGATAGCCTTGCGTGCACCCTCGCGCATCGACTTGTCATCGACGACCAGGCCACGGTTGAGCTCGCGACCGAGATAAATGTTCTGCGCGACTGTCAGATCGGGCGCGAGGAGAATTTCCTGATGCACCAGCACAATGCCCTGCGCTTCGGCCTCCACCGGTCCCGAGAAGGACACAGGTTTCCCGTCAATGCGGATTTCCCCGCTCGTAGGACGTTCATTGCCTGCGAGCAGCTTCATCAGCGTCGATTTTCCGGCGCCGTTCTCGCCGATGATGGCGTGAACTTCACCACCGAAAATGCGCAGATCGATATTTTTCAGAACCTGAACAGGACCGAATGATTTGGAAAGCGACACAGCCTCCAGCAGTGCATGCCTGTCGTCTTTTTCCGGCGCGCTCATAGGCAACCGCCTACAGCGAACTGCCGAATCTGGCGCTCGCTAAATTTGCTCTTTCCAGATGCTTTCGGCGATATTTCTGGCTGCACGTGAACTCCTCCCAAAGCGTCACAATAAAAAGCTTAGCTTTCGTTTTGAGGTACGTAAAGCAAAATATGCACTCCAAGACATTATCAAACCGGAGAAGCCCTGCCCTTGCAAGGCTTCTGTCTATACATGGAACAGCCCAATCAATCGTCCTGATGGATCGGTTCATCGACAAATGTTCCGCCCTGATAGAGCGCGAGCGCCGAATCCGGTGCAGGCCGGGGCGTTGTCTTCTCGAGCCCGGCCCGGAAACGTTCGGCATTGTCCTTTGGGTGCCAGCCGAGAAAACGGGCCGGACTGTTGTCCCACCACATCGAATCGTTGTTCGATACACCCCAGATGACGGGACACCCAAGCATCGGTGCCCGGAAAACACACTCGATCAGGCTGGCAAAATCGTCATATGACATCCAGGTGGAGAGCATGCGATGATTGCGCGGTTCTTCGAAGCAGGAGCCTATGCGGACGATTGCCGTCTCCTGCCCGAATTTGTCGTGATACAGGCTGGCGATGGACTCGCCGAAGCATTTTGAAACGCCGTAAAGACCGTCGGGTCGCGTGGGCACCATTGCGTCGATATGCTCGTCCTGCCGATAGAAGCCGATCGTGTGGTTTGAGCTGGCGAAAATAATGCGCGGATGGCCGTGCACCCGCGCCGCTTCATAGAGATTATACATCCCGACGATATTCGCGTTGAGTATCTTGCTGAAAGACGCCTCGGTCGAAATACCGCCGAGATGCAGAATACCGTCACAGCCCTCGACAAGGCCCATGACGGCATCCAGATCGCCGAGGTCGCATTGAACCAGCTCTTCATTGGGTTTGGCTTCGCCCAGATCGGCAACGTCGGAAAGGCGCAGCAGCTCGGCCTGGCCGACCAGCTTTTCGCGCATCACGCGCCCCAGTCCACCCGCTGCACCGGTAATCAGAAGTCTTTTCACGAAAATCTCCATTCGGACGGGATAGGGCAAAATTCGACCGTTCGGCTTGCGGGCGTCAACCCACGTCAACGGTGATCCTATGGATGGAAAGCAGCGTCCCCTCCCAGGTATGTCGCCGCAACTGCATCATACATGTCCGAAGGTGACGGTCAACGCCGGCCCAGCCCTCAGCCTATCCTTTGCGTCCCAGCGCCCAGGCGAGATACGGCGCCCCCACCAGCGCCGCGAAAAGACCAAGAGGCAGTTCATAGGGGAAGGTCGCATTGCGTGCGCCAAGGTCGGCTATCGTCATCAACAATGCACCGAGGAGTGCCGATGCCAGCACGTGGCCTGCCGCACGGTCGAACCCCATGCGCCGCGTCATATGTGGCGCCATCAGGCCAACGAAACTCAACGGGCCGACGAGCAGCGAGGCAGCCGCGCTTGCAATACATGCGACCACGATGGTCGATACGCGCGCCACGCCAACAGGAAGTCCCAACGCCACTGGTGTCGTTTGTCCAAGCGGCAGAATTGTCAGCCAGCGTGACAAGAGTAGTGCCATGAAGGCAACGCAGATGCCCAAAACCATAAGAAAAATGGCCGTACCAGCTGTTGCCGACGCCGACGAACCGCCGAGCCACGCGAGAATTTGCCATGAGCGCTGATCGCCAATAGCGAGAAAAGCACTCAGTACGGCAGACGCGAATGAACCGACGGAAATGCCCGCCAAAAGCAGGCGATTGGGCGAAAGATGTCTCTGGCTTGCAAAGCTCAGGACGACGATCATCGCCGCAAAAGCACCTATAGCGGCACACAGCAACAGTTGAAAATTGTTCGGTGCGGCAAACAGCGTCAGAGCAATTGCAAAACCGATGCCAGCGCCACCGCTGATGCCGACGACTTCCGGACTGGCCAGTGGGTTGCCGGTCAGGCGCTGGAGAATAGCGCCTGCCATCGCCAGCAGGCTTCCGGCCGCTGCTGCTGCCAGAAGACGCGGCCAGCGCAAAGGCAGAAGTTCGGCAAAATCCCGGCCTGTCAGCAACGACCAGCCATCGGGTGTCCGTACAAGTGAAAGAGCGAAGAACGCAGCGATTGCAAGCAGTGCCAGCAACAACATTGCTTTGGCGGTCGAGGCGCGCGCGAATAGTGCTGAGCCGCCTCCAGCCGATGCGGAAGAGCGAACACGCGGGACGAGCCACAGAAGAAGCGGCCCACCGATCAGAGCCGTCACCGCACCGGTCGGGAATGTCTCACCGAGACCGGAACCGAGCATTTGAACGCCGCCGTCGCAAAGCCAGAGCAGAATTGCGCCAGCGAGCGGCGCAGCGACCAGCACAGAACCGGGCTTGCGGACGCCAAGCCCCCGCACGATTGCTGGCGCCGCAAGGCCGATGAAGCTGACAAGCCCAACATTGGCGGCAACACCTGCAGTCAACGCCACCGAAACCACCACGACCGCAACACGCAGCCATGCCAATGGCACGCCGAGCGCCCGTGCGCTGCTATCGCCAAGCCCTACCAGCGTCAGCGGGCGGCTCAACATGATCGCCGCAACTAGACCGAGTAGAAACTGCGCGGCCAGCACTTTTGCGGAGGACCAATCCTGCTGGCTGAGCGAACCGCCGTTCCATGTCACCAGCGACATCAGATACTCGCCTTGCGAGAGCGTCATGGCGGCGGAAACCGCACTGCAGGTTACGCCAACAAGCAGGCCGGAGATTACCATCGTCACCGGCTCGAGACGGCTTCGCCATCCGAGCAGAAAGACGATGGCAGTCGCCAGTCCCGCCCCTGCAAACGCCACGGCCCAGCGAAACTCGTCGAGCATTGCCGGGAAAAACAACGTCGCCGTGATGATGGCAAGCTGCGCGCCGGACGAGACGCCAAGCGTTGACGGATCGGCGATTGGATTGCTTAGAAGTCTTTGCAGAAGCGCACCGGCAAGTCCCAGGGCAGCGCCAGCGAAGATGGCGACAGCGGCACGCGGCAGCACTGCATAGGCGAGAATAACCTGCTGCGTATTCATGCCATCCGGATTGAACGGAACGGACGGCCATTGCGCGAATGGCAGAAAAGCGCTCGCGTTCCAGAGGCACAGCGCCAATGTGACCACGATGCCGACGACAGCCGCAACGACAAATTTCGTTTGCGTCACCGGCTGTCCTCCGGCTGTTCCAGCAGGGCATTTTTCAAAAGGCGCGCAAAGCGCAATCCCGCAGTGATGCCGCCATAAGGATTGACGTTACCCAACTGATGAACGCGCCCTTCGCGCACTGGCTGGAGCGAACGCCAGATCAGGCTATTGCGCAGGCTGCTGCGGGCTTCGACCGGAACATCGGAGATGATGACGATCCGCGCCTCCGGCTTTTCCGCAAGAGTTTCCAGCGGCACCGGAGCTGCAAACGTAAAGCGCGAACGGTCCGTCCACGCATTGGGAAGCCCTAACCTCGACAAAATATCGCCGAACATGCTGTCATCGCCGAAGGCACGAAAATGGCGCGCATCGCCGATATTGATCAGATATGTCGGACGATTACCGAAAGGCTTCAGCGTATCCGTTGCTTGTTCGAGAAAAATTTCCTGTTCACGCAAAACGGCTTCAGCTTTCGCTTCAAGCCCCAGCTTGCGTCCCAGTTCCGATACCGCCGCAAGCGCCTTCTGGTAAGGCGGTTCTCCCTGCACATAAAACGGCATGGACAAAACCGGCGCGATAGCCTTCAGCGCTGCTTCATGCTGCGTGTAGAACGGCGAACTCAAAATGAGATCCGGCTTCAAAAGATAGAGAAGTTCAAAATTCGGCGAGCCTCTAAGACCAAGATCGGTGACTGATTCCGGGATGACGGGCTCGACCGCAGCTTTGCGAAACTGAATCAGTTCCGTCGCAGCAATCGGCGTGACGCCGAGCGCCATTATTGTTTCGAGCATAGCCCAGTCGATGGCTGCGATGCGCAGCGCCGGATTGGCGCGCGCACCCTGCGGCAAAGCCAGAGCCGCCAGAAGGCCCAGCGCTTTCCGCCGGCTGATCTTAAGGGACGAGAAACCCGCCCCGCGTTGCGGGTATTCTACCATGAAACGGTCGGCGTACTCTTATAGGTTCTGCCGTCACCATAGTTACATCCGACGGAACTTCAACGTATGACGTACCCCTATCCGCAATATTCTTGACAGTGAGCATCTTCTTTTAAGATTTCTTCCGGACAAGGGCGACTGCGCCCGCCAGCGCTACCCGCATCAAGGTTATGATTACGGGACCGGCAACAAGCTTATCAGGTTGTCGATGACCGGAGAGCGATTGCTTTTCATCGAAACCAGCCCCAGCCGCGCCAGAAGCGGTTCTCCCTCGATGGGGCGGTATGTGACACCCGCCAGCTTGATCTGCGCGATGGCGGCGGGAACAATCGAGACTCCGAGATCGGCAGCAACCAGATTGACGACAGATGGCATCTGCGGCGCTTCCTGCGCCACGATCATTTCAAAACCTGCATTTCGACAAGCTTCGACGACATCGTCATACAGGCTCAGTCCCACAATGCGCGGGAAGAGCACAAAAGCTTCATTTGCCAGAGCAGCAATTGGCAGTTTGGGGTAAACCGCAAGTGGATGATGGCTCGGCAACGCAATCAACATCGGCTCATCTGCCAGCCGCCTCATGCGCACATCCTTGGGGTTTTCCAGACCCGGCCGAATGAAGGCGGCGTCCAATTCCCCCCTGACCAGCTTTTCCATCAGAAGATGACTGTTCATCTCTGTCAGGGTCAACCGGACATCCGGCCATCTGGCCCGAAATTTACGGATCGTGCCACTAACGGTCGGGTTGAATGCAGACGACGCGGTAAAACCCAAAGCAAGCCTGCCGGTCTCGCCCCGTGCCGCACCTTGCGCTGCGAGCCTCGCCTTCTCAGCGGCAGCAAGAGAAGCCTTCGCCTCACCGAGAAAAGCCGTGCCTGCTGCGGTCAGTTCGGCTCCATGCGGCACGCGATGAAACAGCGCCACACCAATCTCGTTTTCAAGATCGCGTATCTGCTGGCTGAGCGGCGGTTGTCCGATCCCGAGCTTCGCAGCCGCGCGTGTAAAATTGCCCTCTTCGGCGACGGCCATAAAATAACGCAGATGGCGCAGTTCCATTGCTATATCCAAAAGCTATTGCAATCGTCACTTCCATATATTGGACAAATGGAGTGCATTTGACTAGATCAAAAAGCGGGAGGATTTGAAAAGGCAAAGTCATGTCACGCCTCGCAGAACGCAGTCTCGACAGCGTCAGAACACCGGAAAGCCAGCTCAAGCTCGTCTCAGCTCCCACGGCACCTGAACAGAAGCACTATCTCGTCAAGGGCACACCGGCATTTCGCAATGCGAGTATTGCCCTGTTTTTGTCCGGCTTCGCGACCTTTTCCCTGCTTTACTGCGTCCAGCCGCTTATGCCGCTTTTCGCACATGATTTTAACATCACGCCTGCGGCCAGTTCCCTGTCGCTTTCGGTTTCGACCGGCTCTCTCGCTTTCGCGATCTTCTGCGCCGCCGCTATATCGGAGCGTTTTGGACGCCGGACATTGATGTTCGTTTCGCTTCTCGGCTCCGCATTGTGCACAATCGCCAGCGCATTGGTGCCTGACTGGCATATGCTGCTCGCCATTCGTGCCTTGCAGGGCTTGTTGCTGGGCGGGGTTCCGGCGGTCGCCATGACCTATCTGGCGGAAGAAATCGACCCGCGCGGCCTTGGCGCGTCGATGGGGCTCTATATTGCAGGCAACGCCTTCGGCGGCATGGCAGGCCGTGTCATCGCTGGAACACTTGCGGAATATTTCTCCTGGCGCGTCGGCCTTGCTGGCATGGGCCTTCTCGGGCTTGCAGCATCCATCGGCTTCCTCTTTCTTCTGCCCGCTTCGCAAAATTTCATCCCGCGTCCCGGCTTCAATGCACGGTTTCACCTCGGCGCATGGATCGGCCACATCCGTAACCCGGCCTTGCCGCTGCTCTTTGCTATTGGCTTTCTGGTGATGGGTTCGTTCGTCACCATCTATAACTATATCGGTTTTCGCCTTGTCGCGGCGCCTTATAGCCTCAGTCAGACGGCGCTCGGCGCCATTTTCACGGTTTACCTGTTCGGCATCGCAGCGTCCTGGCTCGCTGGCAGGATGGGCGACAGACTAGGCTATTTCACCGTCCTTCCCATCGGGCTTGCCATACAGGCTGCAGGCTGTCTTTTGACCCTGTTTGCGCCACTGCCAGTCATCGTTGTGGGCATCATCCTCGTGACTGTCGGCTTCTTCGTCAGCCATTCGGTCGCCAGCGCTTTGGTCGGACGACTGGCACTCCACACCAAGGGGCATGCGTCCTCGCTCTACCTGCTCGCCTACTATCTGGGTTCCAGCGTTGCAGGTGCTGCGGGCGGCTATTTCTGGGTTGCCGACGGATGGTCAGCGGTCGCCGAATTCACCTTCGTCATGCTCGCCATTGCGTTCGCGGCGTCACTGGGAGCAGCCCGCTTGTCAAACAAGAACAAAGCTCAGACAAGACGATAAAATTGTATGGAAGCTCGTTTCGAGAGCTCATGCCAATATGCCGCCGCGCACGGCCTATGGTGCGGCATTCATCGGTATCCTATCGGCCCACAAGTCAGCCCAGTGACCCCACCAGATTGCGGGGCATTTTGTGTCTGTTGATCTTGCCTTTATGAACCGGTTTGGGATTGATATCCTTCTGAAAATTGCCTAGCTGCTTGACAGGAGCGAGGCAAATCGACGGAGGCTCGGGCATGAGCGAATTGGCCGACTGGCTATCGGACACACGTCCGATCACACGAAAGAATGCGGCAGAAGTCGTGTTCGACGATATTCGCTCAGCCATCACATCCGGTCGCCTTGCCGTGGGGACCCGTCTGCCTTCCGAAGCCCAGCTCGCGGGCCGGTTCGGGGTAAGTCGTCCAATCGTGCGCGAGGCGCTGCGGTCGCTACAAACGTTGGGGCTCACCCAGACCCGCACGGGCAGCGGCACCTATGTCCTGAATGTTTCCCCTGCGAGTGAACTGAGTTACGGCGGCTACTCGGCACGTGATCTCATTGAGGCGCGTCCCTTCATTGAGGTACCAGCGGCAGGCTGGGCAGCACTGCGCCGCAACGCCGGGCAACTAACCCATCTTCTCGAACTTTGCGACAAGATGGACCGGCAGACGGATCCCCAGAAATGGGAACTGCTCGATTCCGAATTTCATTGTGCTATTGCCGAGGCATCTGGAAACACGGTCTTTACCAAAATCGTCGCCGATGCCCGCGAGGCGCTGATCCAGCAATCCGAACTCGTCAATCTGATGTCTGGCCGCCGCGAAGCATCGAATGACGAGCATCGCCGTATCGTTGAAGCCATCGAGGCAGGATCGGAAGCCGAAGCCCGCGCTGCAATGGAAGCCCATCTGAGCAAGGTCAAGACCGCCGTGACCACGATCATCGGCAAGGACGAAGTCTGAAATCTAATTTCATGTGACGGGCTGCTCTTCCGCTGGATTCGCACGGATTAGGCGCGCCATTTCAACTTGGCGCGCCATTCTCGTGCCAGATAAGCACAAGCCGGTAACACTTTCTTCCTGCTGATTTTTTCCCTGCCAGCCTATTCCGGAAATGCGTGCGAAGCTTCCCATGTGAAGCCGAATACTTGACGTGCGTTCTTCGATATGCGTTAAAACTGCCTCAAAAATCTGTCATGCAGCTTTACAGAATACCCATCAAATAGGGATGAATTCCATACCCTCATTGAATGGTCAACGGCGCGCCCTAATTGGGCTTTCGTGCCGAATGGTCGACTGTAGAAATAGCGCTCTCAGGGAGGAGCAATGCCGATCAAAACCATGAAGGCCACCCCGGCCGAACGCGAAGTGTTCATTGACGAGGACCGCGGTTATCACAAAGCCCTGAAGCCGAGACAGATCCAGATGATCGCCATCGGCGGCGCAATCGGAACAGGGCTGTTCCTTGGCGCGGGCGGACGTTTGGCGATGGCAGGCCCGGCTCTGGTCTTCGTCTATGCCTTGTGCGGCTTCTTTGCGTTTCTGGTTCTGCGCGCATTGGGCGAGCTGATCATGCATCGCCCCAGCTCCGGCTCCTTCGTCTCCTATGCCCGCGAGTTCTACGGCGAAAAACTGGCTTTCGTGGCAGGCTGGATGTACTGGCTCAATTGGGCCATGACGTCGGTAGCCGACGTGACAGCAGTCGCGCTCTACATGAATTTTTTCAAGCACTATGTGCCGTGGCTGCAGGGCGTCGACCAATGGGTGTTTGCCCTGACAGCACTTGTCATCGTGCTGTCGATGAACCTTCTTTCGGTGAAGGTGTTCGGCGAACTGGAATTCTGGTTCAGCCTCGTCAAGGTCGTCGCGCTCGTCACGTTTCTGGTAATCGGTATTTACTTTGTCGTTTCAGGCACGCCGATCGACGGTCACCCGGCGGGATTCAGCATCATCACAGATAGTGGTGGCTTGTTCCCGAATGGCATATTGCCTGCCTTCATCATCATACAGGGTGTGGTTTTCGCCTATGCATCCATCGAGTTGCTGGGCACTACGGCTGGAGAGACAGAAGATCCGCGCAAGGTTATGCCACGAGCAATCCGCACCGTGGTCTTCCGCTTGCTCGTTTTCTATGTGGGTTCAGTTCTGCTGCTCTCTCTGCTTCTCCCCTACACGGCCTATTCGGCAGGCGAGAGTCCGTTTGTGACCTTCTTCAGCAAGATCGGCATCGAGGGTGCGGATGTCATTATGAACCTCGTTGTTCTGACGGCCGTTCTGTCATCGCTGAATGCCGGGCTCTATTCCACCGGGCGCATCCTGCATTCAATGGCTGTATCCGGTTCTGCCCCTGCCTCTCTGGCCAAGATGAACAAGAATGGCGTTCCCTATATGGGCATCGCGGTTACCGCCGTTGTCACCGTCATTGGCGTCATTCTCAATGCCGTCGTGCCAGCGGCAGCGTTCGAAATCGCACTCAATCTCTCCGCACTCGGCATCATCACGGCATGGGGCGTCATCGTCCTTTGCCAGTTGAAACTGTGGCAACTTGCGCATCGCGGCGAAATCGTGCGCCCAGATTTCCGCATGTTCGGCGCACCCTATACCGGCATCCTCACACTCGCATTCTTGCTCGGCGTGCTTGTCCTGATGGCGCTCGACTATCCGGTCGGCACCTGGACGATTGCTTCGCTGGCGATTATCGGCCCTGCCCTCATCCTCGGCTGGTATCTGATGCGTGAACGCATCCATCGACTTGCTGCCGAACGTGCTGTAGACGCCAGCATTTCTGGTAAGTGAGAGGATTCGGAAATATGTCGCTTGCAAAGCCTTCCATAGTGCTGATCGCCACTGGCGGCACCATCGCCAGCAAGCGCGGGGAAGACGGAGCAAGCACACCGGTCCTGACCGGTGAGGATCTGCTAGAATTCGTGCCGGGCCTTGAAGCGGAGCTTCGTCCGGTCGACATGATGGCGAAGGATTCTGCAAGCCTTACCCTGTCGGACATGCAGCGCATCAGCGATACCGTCGATGCCAGCCTGAAGGATGGCGAAGTCGATGGCGTCGTTGTCCTGCACGGGACCGACGCTATGGAAGAAACGGCGCTGCTGGTGCATCTGCAACACCGCATCGGCAAGCCGGTGATTTTCACCGGTGCGCAATTTACTGCCGATCACCCTCAAGCCGATGGGCCGGAAAACCTCGCCACCGCCATTCGCCTTGCCTGCGATCCGGCCAATACCGACAAAGGCGTCCTTATCGCCTTCGGCGGGCGGATCGTTCCTGCCTGGGGAGCCTATAAGTTCAGCAGTGACAGTGCCGATGCTTTCCGTTCCGCACGGTCGATCCAGACCCAAAGCCCGGCGCTTCCAGCTTCTGTCGGTGACCGCCGGATTGATACGATTGCCATTTATCCGGGTTGCGACGCTGTTCATATCGAAGCGAGCATAGCAGCCGGTGCCAGCGGCATTGTGCTCGCAGCGCTCGGCTCGGGAAACACCACGCCATGCGTTGTCGAAGCTGTCCGCGAATGTTCGCGTCGCAATATTCCTGTTGCCGTTTCAAGTCGCGTACCGGAAGGTTTGCTGACGCCTGGTTATGGCGGCGGCGGCGGCGGACATGATCTCGGCGAAGCCGGAGCCATTCACGCGCATACGCTTCGTCCTGGTCAGGCCCGCATCCTGCTGGCTGCACTGATTGCCAGCGGCAGCCCCAGAGATGCCATGATCCGCGCTTTCAGCGACTATCGATAAATTGGATCAGCTCGGAAACTGGCGATAGCATTCTTCAGCCACCTGCCGTAGCCGCTCGCGCGATATCTCGCCGCTCACCGCATAACCAAGATCGTTGTCGATCCAGTAGAAGGTTTCCACACCATCGCTTGAGGCAAACCGGAAGCTTGTGTCGCGGTTGTCCGGATTGCGCCCGACGATCACCGAAAGCCGCTTGCCTGCTTCGTCCTCATACATGAAGAAAGCACCCGCCTTGCCGTCGACCGGCAACAGGCGACCGCCGACGAGCTGGAAGCCAAGCGAGCGGAGATCGGGAACGCGGAGATCGGGTATGTTGAGCCTTTTGCCAAGCCATGTCGCCAGATGCGCCTCCTCGTTGGAAAAGACCTCTACCGGGTGTCGCACTTCGCTGGCATAGATGAGATAAGCCGCCTGTGCCTGTTCCGGCAGGGTTTGGGCACTCGCCATTTGCGGCTCGGCTTCCGCGAGCAGGCGCGAACCTGCAAAGCCGCCAGCGCCGCCAATCACAAGTGCCGCGAGAACAGCCGCTGCAACCGCTCCCTGATAATTTCGCGACTGACGCATTCCCGCTGAACGGATCAATCCGGGATCGGCATTCTTTGCCTCGGCAAAACCGGAAAAGAGCTGCCTAATACCCTCGTTTTGCCTGCTCCAATCCGCAGCCAGTGCCGCCTGTTCGGGATCGCTCTCAAGAATTCCGGCGATGCGGGCATGCTCTTCCTCGGACAATTGACCGTCGACATAGGCGTGCAGTTCCGCTTCGGTTAAGGGAGAATTGTGTTCTGTCATCGGTTTCTCCGAAGCGTTACGATATTCGAGCCGCTCATATGTTCGGCGAGGCGATGTCTTGCCCGTGACAGCCGCGACATAACCGTTCCGACAGGTATGCCCAGCATGTCCGCCGCCTCGCCATAGCTGTAGCCTTCGACGACGATGAGCATCAGCACTGCGCGGTTGTCTTCCGGCAGCGTGTTGATCGCCTCTTCAAGCTGCTGCAACTGAAACGGATCGGTTTCGGTCGCTGCGACACTGACATTTTCCGCAGCGTCGAGTGTTTCATGCCGGGTACGAGCCCGGCTTTTATAGCCATTGCGGTAAAGGTTGGTCATCATCGTGAGTATCCACCCACGCAGATTGAGCCCACGCCACTGGCCGCGCCGGGACAGCGCCTTCGCCACACAGTCCTGCAGGAGGTCCTCGCCTTCGGCGTCGGACTTTGCAAGGCTGCGCGAGTAACGCCGCATGACCGGCAGGAGGGCCAGAAGCTGGCCCTCGAAACTTTCAGGGGCGGGATGGCTCACATCGGCCTCATGGCTTTGCGGCGTGCCAGACTCCATTAACGCCGTCTCCGGTCACGTCGCCGGGCTTCTTGTCCTTCACCCAATAATAGAGCGGCATTCCGTCTTTTGCCCATTGCTCGCTGCCATCCTTGCGCTTGACCAGCGTATATGCACCAGAAGCTTTCGCTCCACTCATCGCCATGAAGGGCGGCCAGTTCTTGGCGCAAGTATCATAGCAGTTGGATTCGCCCTTGCTATCCTTGTCGAATGTATAGAGCGTCATGTCCTTGACGCCTGCAAGAACCTGCCCCTTCGAGCTTTCCATCGTCTTGACGGATGGCGCCGCCAGAGCAGCTGACGCGGCCACGGTTGCGATTGCCAGTACGGACATAAAACCAAACGTTTTCATGATCTGCCTCACGAGGGTTCCAATCGCGACATGCGATATGGAGGTAAGACAATCGAAGACCGCGATTTATTCCCGGCGCCGCAAATTATTTTTCCAATCCCGGATTTGAGAACCGCAAAACCCATTGATTAGCGGGCAAGAATTATTATATGTATAGCTACACATATAATAGATAGCTATACAATGTCCCAGTCAAAACATAATCTCGAAGCGGCTTTCACGATGGAGCTTTCCACGGCCGCGCGCAAAATGCGCAACCTGTTCGATTCCCGCGTCCGCGAACGCGGGTTAACGTTGGCGCGCGCCCGGCTACTCCTGCTTCTCACCCAGCAGCGCCGCTGGAACCAGCGTGAACTGGCGGATGCTCTGGAAATCGAGCATCCATCCGTGGTGCGCCTTCTGGACGGCCTTGAAAAGCAGGGCTTGATCTACCGTGCTGCGGTTGAAGACGACCGCCGTGCGAAGCGCATCGAACTGACGGATGAAGCGCAGGCGCAGGTGCGCGAGCTGCAGGAAATCACCCGCAACATCCGGTCGGAGCTGCTGCAACGCATAGACATGCAGTCGCTGGAAACGGCGCTCTCGGTGCTTCAGGAAATCAGCCAGACGATGGAGACGACACTCGCGGACAAAGACCGCTAGAAACATGTCGGAAGAGAATAAAGATCAGCAGGTGCAACAGGCCTCCACGGTAGACCAACCGGATGAGAAGCCGACTGCGCCCGCACAGGCAAGTGCGCCCGCTCGTCATATGCCGGTTTACATGTCGGCGATCTACATCGCGGCATCTGTTTTGATGTGGTCGACGCGCGGTCTCAGCATGTACTTCATCTCCGCCAATACGCAGCAGATACAGGGCTCGCTTGGCGCAACACTGACCGAGACCTCATGGCTGATCGCAGCCTATATGGCTCCTTATGCCAGCCTGACGATCCTTCTCGTCAAGATCCGCACGCAGTTCGGCCTACGGCGCTTTGCGGAAATTGCAATCGCCGTCTTCCTGATTTCCTCTCTGCTGCACTTGCTGGTCTATGACATCTGGTCGGCGATACCGATCCGCTTCATAGCGGGTGCTGCCGCAGCACCGGTATCGACCATCGGCTTTCTCTACATGCTTGAAGCCTTTCCGCCCGCCAAGAAGATGACGTGGGGCCTCAGCCTCGCGCTGACCTGTTCGGCTGCGGCAGGCCCGCTCGCCCGCGTCATCTCGCCAATGCTGTTCGAAATCGGGCAATGGCAGCAGCTCTATATGGTCGAGATCGGCCTGTCGCTTACAGCCTTCGCCGTCGTTTATGTCCTGCCATTAACGCAAGTCCCGCGCGCAAAAGTGTTGCACTGGCTGGATTTCGTCGCTTATGCACTGATTGCCATCGGTTTCGGACTTCTTGCGGTTATTCTGGTTCAGGGAAAGAACTACTGGTGGTTCGAAGCCCCGTGGATCGGCGTGTGCCTTGCGATCTCGATAGCCGTCCTCGCCTGCGCTGCCGCAATCGAACTCAATCGCGAACAGCCGCTGATGAATCTGCAATGGTTGTTCTCTCCCGAAATTCTGCGCTTCACGCTGATCCTGTTCATCTTCCGCATCGTGCTTGCCGAGCAGACGACTGGCGCAGTCGGTCTTTTTCAGGCATTCGGTCTGCAGGATGGTCAGAGCCGTGGCCTCTACCTCGTCATTCTCGCAGCTTCGCTGGCAGGCGGCATTGCCTGCGGCATGTGGATGAAGCTTGAACGCGTATCGTTCATATTCGGGCTGGCGCTGATCTTCATCGCAGCCGGTGCCTTTTTGGACAGCCATGCAACGAACCTGACCCGTCCACACGACGCTTACCTTAGCCAGGCTCTGATCGCCTTTGGTGGCGCCCTGTTTCTGCCCCCGGCCATGCTGGCGGGCATCACCAAGGCCCTGAAACAGGGACCAACCTATATGACGAGCTTCATCGTCATCTTTCTGTTCACCCAGAATATCGGCGGCCTTATCGGTTCAGCGGTGTTCGGCACGTTCATCGCGATCCGCGAAAAGTACCATTCCGCCTATCTTGTGGAACAATTGGTCATGGCCAATCCCCTGGTCGCCCAGCGCGTTCAGGCACTTTCCGGCACCTATGCAAAGGTTTTGGCTGATCAGGGACTGACCAAGGCCGAAGGGCTGGCGCTTCTCGGGCAACGGGTCACGAAGGAAGCGACAGTGCTGTCCTATAATGATGCTTTTCTCGCGATCTCGGTCATTGCGGTCCTCTCGCTCGCTTGCCTGATCGCCTATCGCCTCTATGAAAACATACAAGCGCGCCGCCATAGCGCGGCGGCAACCAGTTAGAGCGCGTTTCGATCTGATACAATCAGATCGGCGCTCTGGATATTTGTTCTAACGCGCATCTAGTCCGAAAACCGTTTCATACTTTTCGGGATGCGCTCTAAATCGACGAGTATTTGAAAATGACAGTTGGAAAACAATATATACGCGGCGGTCTAGCCCTCATCATCGGCCTTGCAGGCGTTCTGATGGTGCTGTGGGCGTGGCAGCTGCCGCCTTTCAAACACAGCGTCGAGACCACCGATAATGCCTATATCCGTGGCCAGGTGACCGTTATTAGCCCGCAGGTTGCCGGCTATGTCACCAAGGTCAAAGTCAGGGACTATCAAATGGTGAAGCAGGGCGATCTCCTGATAGAGATCGACGGTCGCAGCTATCAGCAGAAGCTGGATCAGGCGCTGGCCGCTCTCAATAGCAAAAAGGCAGCCCTTGCCAATTCGGAACAGAGCCAGCATTCGGCTGAAGCGACGATCCAGTCGCGGCAGGCGCAGATTTCCGGCGCCAAGGCCGCTCTCGAAGTGGCCGAGGCCAATGCGAAGCGTGTCGAAGCCCTGCTGCCGCGCGGCGTGACCACGCAAAGCTCTGCCGATACCGCACATGGAACCCTGCTTCAGGCACAAGCCTCTGTTGACGAAGCTCAAGCCGCACTGGCTGTTGCCCAACAGGACCTGCAAGCCATTATCGTCAATCGCGACAGCCTCAATGCCGACATCGCCAATGCGGAAGCAACCGTCGAGCTGGCACGGATCGACCTGCAGAACACCCGCATCGTTGCACCGCGCGACGGCACACTCGGCGAAGTGGGCGTGCGGCTCGGCCAATATGTGACGGCAGGAACGCAGCTCGTCTCCGTCGTACCGAAGACCAAATGGGTGATGGCGAATTTCAAGGAAACACAGCTCTACGGCATGAAGGTCGGCCAGCCGGTTACTTTTACCGTCGATGCCTTGCGTCACGCGCAGCTCACAGGTCGCATAGAAGCCTTTGCACCCGCAGCGGGTTCAGAGTTCAGCGTCATCAAGTCCGACAATGCGACCGGCAATTTCACCAAGATTACGCAGCGCCTTTCCGTCCGCATCGCTATTGATGAAGATCAGCCGGATGCGGCACGTCTGGCACCCGGCATGTCGGTCGTGGTCCGTGTCGACACCAAAACTGAACCCGTTACAAACTAGAACAGTCGCAGTTTTCTGGCATGAAAAGCTTCGGCGTAGGTCTCAGGTGCGCGGCATTCCATGCCGCGCAGCCGGGCAAGCCCACGAAAGGTTTCCGGGTCGAACCAGTCCTTCGAACGCTGGGTGCCGAAGTGCTTCATCAACAGATCGATCTTGCGATCCATGATCGCAGCCGGTAGCGCCGAATAGGCGTTGGGCTGCCCAAGATCGCCATCCCATTTTGGAATTTCGTATTCAAGGATCACCTGATCGCGGAAGAGATTCCATGTCAGTTCGTTGATGGTGCGGTGATCCTGATGGGCGTCGCCATGGCGATGGGTGAAGACCATATCCGGTTGCCCGCGCCCGCGCTGTTCGATCAGCCATTGCTTTATTGCGCGGCTCTGTGCCGGGAAATAGCTATCCTCGAATGAAGCAAGATGGATGTTGAAACTGTCTATCCCACGCAGGAAATCGCGTGCCGAAGCTTCTGCCTCCGCACGCCTTTGCTCATTGCCTGACAGAACGCACCACTCCACATGCAGCGGCGTGCCGCTCTCGATCAGGCTCAGAAGCGTACCGCCGCAACCGATCTCGATATCATCCGAATGCGCGCCCAGACAAAGCAGCTGAAGCGGACGACTGTGATTTGCGAGCGAACGCAGATCGATCATAGCGCTATCGCGACATTGGTGGCCCGGCGTTCCGCCTGCTCCGCCTTGTGCTTCTTCCAGGGCATATCGCCCTTTTCGACCATATCCTCAAGCGTCTGCCAGTCGCGCAGCGTATCCATCGACCGCCAGAAGCCCTCATATTTATAGGCCATAAGCTGGTTCTCGGCGATCAGACGGCCGAAGGGCTCAAGCACCAGTTCCTCGCCTTCGCGCATATAGTCAAAGATTTCCTTGCGGAAGAGGAAATAGCCGCCATTGATCCAGATGTCCGACGTGTTCGACGTCCGGAATGCGCGCACATCACCACCTTCGCCAATGTCGGCAAGGTGATAGGTCAGCGGAGGACGGACTGCGAGAAAGCAGGCAATCTTGCCGCTGGCACGAAAGCGTTCGGTCATGTCATCAAGGTCGACATCGCTGAGACCGTCGCTGTAATTGGCGAGGAACATATCCTCATTCGCCACATGCGATCGGGCACTCCAGAGCCTCTCGCCGATATTGCGCCAGATCCCCGTATCGAGCAGCGTCACACTCCAGTCGCGATCCACTTCCTCAAGCAATTGCACGTTGCGCCCTCCGTCCGAAACCACGCAGTCGGCGAAGGTCTGCGGGCGGATCGTCAGGAAGAAATCCTTCACGACATTGGCCTTGTAGCCCAGACACAGAACGAAGTCGTTGTGCCCGTAATCGCTGTAATATTCCATGACGTGATGCAGGATCGGCTGATGGCCGAGCGGGATCATCGGTTTCGGGATATTCTCCGAATATTCGCGGATTCTGGTTCCAAGACCGCCGCAGAACAAAACGACTTTCATGATTTACCGCTCCTCTGTGAGTAGTGCCGGGTCAATCAACGTGACGTGCGGGATGGGAATGATGAACTTCGCGCCCCATTCGACCACGTGCTGCATCTGCCGGATGATCTCGTCCTTGAAATTCCATGGCAGGATGAGGATGTAGTCGGGACGGTATTTGTCGATTGCCGACACGTCGTAGATCGGAATGTGCATGCCCGGCGTGAAACGCCCGTGCTTGTAGGGATTACGGTCGACCGTGAAATCCAGGAAATCCGTGCCGATGCCGCAATAGTTCAGAAGCGTATTGCCCTTGCCCGGCGCGCCGTAGCCGCAGATGCGTTTGCCGGCATTCTTGGCAGCGATCAGGAAGGACAGAAGATCGCGTTTGGTTCTCCGGGTCTTTTCGGCAAACTGTTCATAAGTCGAAATCTCGTTGAGGCCGAAACTCTCTTCGCGCTTCAAAAGTGCGGCGACACGCGGTCCCGCCTTCCGCTTGCTGCTGTTATGCGCAAGGTACACACGCAGCGACCCGCCGTGGGTTGGCAATTCCTCCACATCGATGATCTTCAGGTGATGGCGGTGCGCCATGTACCGGATCGTCAGCAACGAGAAATACGAGAAATGTTCGTGATAGATCGTGTCGAACTGGTTCTGCTCGATCAGATTGGCAAGGTGCGGAAACTCCAGCGTAATGACGCCTTCCGGTTTCAAGAACAGTTGCAGACCGCGCACAAAGTCATTGAGATCAGGGACTTGCGCCAGAACGTTGTTACCGATCAGGAGGTCGGCCTTGCGCCCGGCACCGACGAGTTCGACGGCAAGCGTCGAGCCGAAGAAATCCACGCGCGTCGGCACACCCTTGGCAATTGCCGCCTCCGCCACATTGGCGGCCGGTTCTATGCCGAGGATCGGGATGCCCTTCGGCAGAAAATGCTGCAGCAGATAACCGTCATTGCTTGCGATCTCGACCACGAAGCTGTTTTCGTTCAGCTCCAGCCTCTCGGTGATCTCGTCACAATAGGTCTTCGCGTGGCTAACCCAGCTCGTGGCGAAGGACGAGAAATAGGCATACTCGGTGAAAATTTCCGCAGGTGAGAAATACTCCTTCAGCTGCACCAGGTAACAATGATCGCAGACGAGCGCATAGAGCGGGTAGTAAGGCTCCATGCGGTCGAGGCGATCCGCCGTGATGAAGCTCTCGCAAGGCGGTGACATCCCAAGATCAACGAAGGTATGCTTGAGTAGTTTACCGCACAGGCGACAGCCGGTCTGCTCTTGCGCCATGCTCGTGCTCCGCGAAATATCCGGCGTCTGGATGGTCATACGTCATTCCTCGCCTCATCGAACCTTCAGGGCCGGTCCGTATGGGTTGATAGAGTTGAACTCCGATCCGCGTCGGATAACCAAAACTACTAAGCGGCCTAAAAATTGCCGAGACTGTCATCAGGGGCGAGCCGTACATACGATAGGGCGCGACATTCACCGGACGGACTACGAGGAGTAGATACCCAATCTTCACCCTACGGCGGCGGGGGCGTAGAAACCTACCTCATTCGGACAGGTTGGGCTCATCCGAAGGGCCATTCGGATGCATCGAAGAAGGTTCTATCGCCGGACTGCCCTCCTGTCAGAATGCTGATGTACTGCAATCCGGGGCAAAGACATGCGTTTCACTTCACTCAACATCGATGGAGCCTGGTCTATCGAGCCGGAAAGGCTTGAAGACGAGCGCGGCTGGTTCGCACGGGTCTATTGCGAGGCGGCTTTCACCGAGCGACAGATGGAAACCCATTTCCCGCAGCACAGCCTCTCCTTTTCGCGCGAGGAAGGAACCCTGCGCGGCCTTCATTTCCAGAGCGAACCGCATTCCGAGACGAAGCTTGTCACCTGTTTGCAGGGTGTGATCTGGGATGTTCTGGTCGATCTGCGTCCGCATTCTCCAACCTATCAGCGCTGGACCGGAGTGGAACTATCCGCAGAAAATGGCGTGCAGCTCTATATCCCCGAAGGATGCGCGCATGGCTTCCAGACCCTGACGCCCGACGTCCTCGTGCGCTACATGATTTCCAGGCCCTATGCGCCTGATTATGCGACGGGTTTACGCTACGACGATCCGTCTCTCGGCATATTGTGGCCGAACAAGCCGAGCGTCATTTCCGACAAGGATCTGGCCTGGCCGCTACTTTAACTCTGCACCAGCAACCCCGCTTCGCGGAGCCGGTCAGCAGCGTCGGCAAGCGTTGAAAAGGGCAGTTTCGCACGCTCTGCCATATCGAGGATGGAATGTTCGCCATCCGCCAGATTAAGCACCCACAACAGCGCCATGGCATTTTGCGCAGCACGGCTGTCGCCACCCATGTTTCCATAGAGACCACGGCGTCCAAGCTGCGGCTCTCCCTTTGGCGACGTGTTCAGCGGCCACCAGTTTCGTTCAGCGATTTCAATGGCCTGCAAGACCATGTTGAAAGACTGTTCGAGATAGTCCGGCTTGATGAAATCGAGATTGTCGGCCGATGTGTGATATTCTGGAAACGTGCCATAAAGGCTGCGCTGAAACATGCCGACAGGCAGATTGAATCCCGGCGAGCAGAACTGGCGCTCGTCATAGCCATAGGGCCAGAAATCATGCATCGTCGCATGGACAAGGCCGCAATCGCCAAGAACATGGCTCATGATACGGTCTATTTCCGCATTGCCGCGACGGCTGCGCTTGTAATGCGGCCCGCCGGCATCCCCGACGCAGGACACAACCAGCCCGTGCCGGACCAGCCCCAGTTGTTCCTCGTTCTGCCTGAGCCATGCAAGAGCGCCGAAAGTCGCCGGGCCGAAAAGCAGGCGATATGTGAGGTGCGTGTCCCGCGATTGCAGCACTTCGCCAAGACGGGTCAAAAGCGCCAGTCCGGAGCAATTGTCGTTGGCCAGCGATGGATGGCAAAGATGGGCCGACAGGATGAATGTCTCGTCGGTTTCTCCCCGGTGAATGAATTCGCCGAAGGTCAGAAAACCGTCGCGGCGCTCAGCATCGATCACGACGTCATAATCACCGTCCTGCATTAACAGAAACGCCTTATGCGTCATGCAGAAGCCCCAGCCCTCCGCGTGATAGCAGGTGCGATAGGGAATGAGGTCCGGCTGGTCGGGCAGCGTGTGAATATGCTCCCTCAGCGCATTGAACGGCATTCGCGCTCGCACTGGCACGCTGAAATTCACCACATGCAAATTATGCCAGGCAAAATCGACGATGCGATTGCCGTTCACATCCGCAATATAGGCTTCGCGGATGATCCATTCCTGCGGCGCTTTCCAGTCGTAAAGCGGTGTACCCGTCGGGACCTGATGGATGGTAAGCGGCAGATGTTCCCCGATGATGCCAAGCGTTTCGCGCACGCCATCACCGGCGAGACTACGGCAGACCGGATAAAGGCGGGCCGCAAGATCGTAGATTGCCGTCCCGTTCGACAAGGGAGGAACGGCAATTTCAACGCCTTTGTGCCCCGCCCCTGTATCCATCACGCTGTCGCCCGAAGCGGTTGGGCTTGCTCGTCAGCACGGCGCAGATCGGCATCCAGCACGCCTTCCGCAATCAGCTTGCGGATGTGAGCGATGCGCTGGAAGCGCGGTCCTTCGAATTCCTCAAGCGTCAGCGTAGAGCGGCTATAGGCGGCAAGCAGTTCACGCGTACCGGCAACGGCGTCCCATTCCAGCTTTGCCTCCGGCAGCACCCGTGCCAGCTTCTCGAAGCTGACGCGGTAGGAGCGCGTATCAGGCCCAGCATCGTCCGCATATTCGATGCGGCAATCGGGAACATTGTCGGCAACAATGCCCGCAATGTCCCGGATGCGGTAATTGTGCTCCGTCGAGCCCACATTGAAGGCCTCGTTCCAGACTTTCTCGCGTGGTGCTTCCATAGCCGCCATGAAGGCGCGGGAAATATCGCGGATGTGCACGATGGGTCGCCAGGGCGTACCGTCGGACTTGAGATAAATCAGCCCTTTCGTCACCGCCCAGGCCACGAGATTGTTGAGTACGATATCGAAACGCAGGAAAGGCGAAACACCGTAAGCCGTTGCAGGCCGCAGATAGACCGGGCAGAAACTTGCATCCGCCAGTTCCCGGATTTCCTGTTCTGCCCGCACCTTGGACCGGCCATAGGCCGTCACCGGTTTCAGCTCGCCGCTTTCATCAATCAGATCGGCATCGCTGATACCGTAATTGCTGCAGGATGAGGCGAAAAGAAAGCGCCCCACACCGGCGCGTTTGGCGGCTTTCGCCACGGCAACGCTCGCCCGATGATTGATGTCGTAGGTCAGTTCCTCGTTGAGATTGCCCAGCGGATCATTGGAGAGTGCCGCAAGATGAATAACCGCATCAAACCCCTCCAGATCGCGTGGCGATACATCGCGCACGTCCTTTCGGATGGTCGGCACGTTCATGACGGCGCCGCCTTCTTCGAATAGACAATGTTCGTAGAGGCCAATGTCATAGCCGGACACGTCATGTCCCGCATTCATGAGGACCGGCACCATGACCGACCCGATATAGCCCTGATTGCCCGTAACCAGTACTTTCATGTCCGACTCCTCAAGCTTCCATAAATGCATGTTAGCCAGAGAGGGCCGGAGCGACGACTTGACCGAAGGCATGTCCGGTTAGGACAACCGTTTATAAAAAAGCGTGAAACGGCGTATCGCCTACCTCTTTTGGATGTCCTGCAAGCGCGCAGCACTGCCGATCAACAAAAGCCAGTCGGCTCCGCCGCCGTCATTTTGTGCCTGCTTCGGCATGTAGCTCGCAATTGATCCGTCGACCTTCGGCTGGCCCGCATCCGCGAACGTGCCGGAAACCGGATCGTACCAGACTGCCTTCCAGCCTTGTTTGACCACCGCTTTCTGCACCGCAAAACCACCGGCGTCGCCATAGATCACTGACAATGTGCCGTCAGGCAGTGATGCGGCATAGTTTTCCGCGCCTGCCAAAATAGCTCCTTCGCTATCAGGCTGGAGCTGCGGCCATGGCAGCTTATCGAAGAGCCTCTTTAACGCGGTCATCGACCGCGCGCCGGGGCTGTCGAGCGCTTCCTGCCAGGTGCGATCAGCCGTGGAGATCCCCGGCCCGGTGAAATGCCAAATGGGGTTATTACCAAAGAACTGCCCGGCGGCACCCGCCAACAACGCGCCATAGGCATTACGACGGATCGTCCGCGCAGTCGTCTCCCGCTCGAACTCATAGCCCGATTCCAGCAAAATAACCGGCATCTTTGCCGCTTTTCGCCGTGCGGAAATCGCTGCATGAACATCGTCATACGTATAAACCGTATCGAAACTCAGCCAGGGCTGATCGGCCCAGAGTTCCGCCGTATTGGTCTTGCGACCAGAGTGCACGGTTTGGAGGGCGCCTGGAGCAACAAGCGCTATGCCTTCAGCCAGATCAGAGACAAGCCGCCGATCCGGCGCATCAAAATCTCCGCCCAAGACCCAGACAATATTATGAAATTCCGCAAATCGCCGAGCAATCGTCTGACCATAGACACGCATTTTTTCCGGACCGGCAGCCTGCGCCTTGGAGAACCAACCCTGGTTGCCGCCGTTCACCCCAAGGTAGGCGGGAGCAAGAAAAACGACGAAGCCGAGTTCTTCCGCACGCCCGATCACCCAGGCGGCGTGATCGAAATATTTCGGGTTGAGTTCGCCGAAGGCATCGCCCTTGAAAGGCTTTTCGCCATAGGCGTTGGCGGGCGGATGGCTCGAGAAGTAGTGCTCAACAAGACTGACCAGAATTGTATTGAAGCCACGTTTCCTGCGATCCTGAAGATAGGTCTCGACATCCTCGCGCTTCAATTCTGCGATCAGAGACCACGCGGTATCGCCTTGCAACAGGAACGGCTTGCCCGTCGCATCCTCGAATATGCGCCGTTCCTGTCCGATCTTGATTGGAAACAGATCCGCAGCATATGTCGGCTTCACTACCGTCGCCAGCAGGCTTGCGGCGATCAAGGCCGCTGCGAAGTGCTTCATCGCATCGTCGGCGGATAGGTCGGTGCATTGTTGAAGCGGCGATAGACCACCTGCGACGGACGCCCCGTCAGATAGGAACTGACGCCGTCGTTCAAGGCGCGAACATAAATGCCGAGCGCGCCATCAATTGCATCCACCGTGCGTGCAATATCGGTATCGCTGTGGGTGTAGCTCACGACCAGCGACGGCATCAGCACGCCGCGCCGGATCGTCTCCTGAAGAAACAGAGTACGAAATGCCTGCGACGGCTGGCCATTCTCGTCGAACGTGCCATAGGCGAGACAACACGGACGTCCGAAGAGCCGGACGTGGTTCTGCAGCCCGTGACTGGCAATCACCGCATTCACACCCTCTGCCAGTTTGGAGCCTTGCTCGTGGAGCCTTTCGATCACCGGTTCGTCGCGATAGATCGTCATGGTGGCAATCGCCGCAGCCAAGGCATGGGTTTCCGCGCCATGTGTGGTCGAAAGCAGGAATACGCGAGGATGGTCAGTCTGGGTCAGACCGCCGAGCTGCATATATTCCGCTTTGCCTGCGAGTGCGGAAACCGCAAAACCATTACCCAGCGCCTTGCCGAAACAGGAAAGATCAGGTTCGACATCATAAAGCTTCTGCGCCCCGCGCATATGCCAGCGAAAACCGGTAATCATCTCGTCCAGAATGAACAAAGCGCCGTTTTCATGGGCGATACGTTTTGCTTCCTGCAGGAAATTATTCTGCGGTTCATCTGCACGTGCCGGTTCGAGGATGATGGCCGCGATACGGCCCGGATAATCCTCGAACAAGGCTTGTACGCTCGCAATGTCATTGTAGCGGAACGTCGCCGTCAGAGCTGAAACCGATGCAGGAATGCCTGCATTCATCTTCGTCGTTCCGATGAACCAGTCATCGCTGGAAAAGAACGGATGATCGGCGCAGCAGGCAACCATGTCGCGTCCCGTATAGGCGCGTGCGAGCCGTACCGCGCCAGACGTCGTATCCGAGCCGTCCTTGCAGAATTTCACCATTTCCGCGCCGTCGATCAACTCCAGAAAGCTTTCCGCGCATTCGACTTCGATGGCGCTTGGCCGCGTGAAATTGCATCCGTCCTGCAAGGCGTCGCGCACGGCACGCACAACGGGCGGATAGGCGTGGCCAAGTCCGACGGCACGATTGCCCATGCCATATTCGATATATTCATGGCCATCGACGTCGAAGACATGCGAGCCGGAACCGCGCTGGATAAAACCTGGCGCCAGAACCGGATACTGGTCGTCGCCCTTGGCATAGGTGTGACAGCCGCCCGGAATAAGCGCGTGCGCCTTGCTGGCAAGCAATTGGGAATTGCGGAACTGCGATGTGAAAAGGTTCATGCCCCTTCTCCTTTGTTATTCACGGTTCATGCTGCAGACCATCTTGTATGCAGACGCTCGCGCACTTGGCGCAGCCAGTTCTTGACCGGTTTCGGCAGGCGGCTGCGCAGACTTGAATGAAGTGCGTTCGGCATCGCCCATTGCGAAAGCGCCAGCGGCGCGGCAATGGCGGGCCGATCCTCGGCCAGATTCTCAAGAAGGCCCGCATAAGCGCGCCCGGCAATATCGTTATCAAAGACCGTTTCAACTTTCCGCTGAGCGGCACTTGCCATGCCGGCCAGCAGTTCGCGGTCATGTGCAAGCCTGTTGATGTGACGTGCCGCCTGACGGAAATCGCCCACGGGGAACAGAAGTCCATCTTCGCCATCGGTGACGATAGTATCGGTCACACCGGCAATCTTTGAAACGACGGCTGGGCATCCCTGGCTCATCGCCTCGATGAGTGTCAGACCGAACCCTTCAAAGCGCGACGGCATGACCATGACGTCATGCTGGCTCACCAGCCAGGGCACATCGGAAGGCGCAACCCAGCCGGTAAAACTGACTTTGTCGCCGAATGGCGCAAGGCGATTGCGCAACTCTTCCAGATCGGGACCATTTCCCGCAACGGTCAGGTGATAATGGCAGTCGAGCCCGCGCAGAATGTTCGGCAACCAGAAAATGCCCTTGGAATTATCCTCCATCCGTCCCAGATAAAGCAGCCGTAGCGGGCTGCGCTCATCCAGTCGTACGACGTTGCGCGACAGATGAATGTCACGGTTCAGCCCGTGCGGAATGACCAGCGTGCGCGCCGCATCGAAACCGTGCTGACGCACCAGATCGTCGCGGCAGCGTTTCGAGACGCCGACCGTCGCGTGGACATGATCGCGGATCGCTCTTGCCGCAGCATAGGTGCCGGGCGTGATGTTATGCACGATCATGACGCGCAGGATATCGGCTGGCAAATAGCGTACCAGATTGGTTTCAAAACGGTTCGAGAGAACATTGACGAAAACGGCGTCGAAACGGTTTTCCCGCAGAAAGCCGATCATATGCCTGGCGCGCGTTTCTTCATCCAGCACGCCCATACGGTCGATGGCATCGCCCTTGCGAAGCGCATCCTCTAGTCCCTGTCCAGCGGGCACGCTGATGGTGTCGCCCGCCGCACCTGCGGCAAGCCAGCGGAGCTCCACACCCGACTGGCCGAGCGAAGAGCGCAGCCGTGTGAAAACCGAATAGGTCCCGCCGATGTGGGGACGGACAAAGTAAGCACATTTCATCGCCAGAACCTTGTTACCACATGGACATTTCAAGGGAGACAAGACTTCGAGGGAACAACTCCCTCGAAGCCTTACTCCGGTATATCGGGGGGCAATGGATATACCGCTGGCCAGTGTATCGAAATTGCGATGACGCGCATTTCGGCTATGAGGGGTACACCCCCTCCTACAATAGAGGATGGTGTTCACCCTTCTGCCAGTTTTCCTGACGAGGCGTCCGGCATTAGCCTGTCGCTGTAATGGGAGAAACGCATATGAGAATAGGTCTTCTCGGGCAGTTCGGTTCCGGCAACACCGGCAATGACGGTTCGCTGGAAGCCATGTTGCAGCTCCTGAAGCGCAACTGTCCCGATGCACAACTCGTTTGCATCTGCTCCAAACCAGACGTCGTCACGCAGACATTCGATGTTCCGGCCCAGCCTGTCTCCCGCCCGGATCCATCAAATTGGATACTCAGGGCAATCAACAAGGCATTGTTGCATTTTCCCCGCCGAATAGTCGGCTTTTGCTGCGCGCTTCTGCTTGCCTCTCAGCTCGATCTCATTGTTGTGCCGGGCACCGGCATACTGGATGATTTCAACGAGAACCCCTTCGGCTGGCCATTCGCAATGTTACGGTGGTCCCTGGCGGCAAAGCTTGCCAGCACGCGTCTGATTTTTGTGTCGATCGGTGCCGGACCAGTCGCGCATCCGTTGAGCCGGGTCTTCATTCGTTGGGCTTCCATGCTGGCGGCTTTCCGTTCCTATCGAGATCAGGTTTCCCATGACTTTATGAAGCGGCTGGGCGTAAACAACGCCGGGGATTTCGTCAGTGCAGACATCGCCTTTGCTCTACCGACGGTTCCAGATGAACATCGGACCGGCTCGGATCAATGCGTGGGCATCGGCGTCATGATCTATCGCGGATGGAAAAAGAACGAGAATGACGGCGATGCCATCTACGCTGAATACCTCGCCAAAATGACAACGCTTGTAAAAAAACTTGTGACCGGCGGTCGTCAAGTCCGTCTGCTGATTGGCGGCAAGGGCGATATAGAGGCGGCAGGCGATATACTGGAGCGACTTACCCCGGCTGAAGCGGAAAATGTCGTATTTGAACCGATCGCATCCCTGCATGAGCTCATGCAGCAGATCGCCAAGACAGACATCGTCATCGCCAGTCGCTACCACAACATCGTCTGCGCTCTGGCTATGAAGCGCCCGACAATCTCGCTGGCTTATGCGAGCAAGAACGATGCATTGTTGCAGGATACCGGGCTCGAGGCATTCTGCCACCAGATCGAAAGCTTCGATCCTGCAACCATCCTCTCCCAGGTCGATCTTGCTTTCGAGCAACGAACAACATTGGTCAGGAAAGTGCAGGCCGGAGTGGAGCAGTATCACAACCGGTTGGCGAGGCAGGAAGAAATTCTCCGCGCCACTTTTCTCGATAGTGTCAGGCAGGCGACTGATCCCGCAATTCAGTCACCGCGCGCACTTCGCCAGGCAGACCGTTTCAACAGATAGTCGAAGGGTGGAATGACTGCCAGCAATGGCTCCCGCTTCAGCGCGAACGCCATCAGCGAACCCGCCACCTTCGGTCGCCGTGCCAGATTGGAGATTGCAGACCAATAGGCGCGCTTCGTCAGGCAATCCTGAACCATTGCAAACAAACGATGCCGGTGCGGCAGGCAGGCGCCCTCATGATCGAAGAATGACCGAAAGCCAGCCTCGAATTCCCGATTCCAGGACAGGATGCCATTCACCATCGCCGATTGGTTCTGGGGGTGCGAACGCGCAAAAGCCTGGGTCTGGCTGGTTGAAGCAATGGAACCGCGTGTTGCGATGCGCAACCACATTTCAAGATCGTCGGTATGGGAAAGTGACGTGCGGTAATAACCCACCTCTTTCTGGATCGCAGTTCTGACGACCGCCGTCGGGCCGGTAATGGGATTGAACGCATGCCGGCAGGCAAATTCAATAAACTCTTCCCCGGATGATATTCTCCACTCATTCGACACCAGCCCGCTGGCCGTCAGGCGGGGCGCGCTGTCTTCAGCTTTTATCCTGCCTGTCGCACCATGCGCGAGGTGAATATCCGCATGGTGCGACAGCACTTTTGTCGCCCTCTCCAACGCACCTTGCGCCAACAGGTCATCCGAACACAGGATCAGGAAATAGTCGGATGCGGCCCAGTCTATGGCTTCGTTGAATGAAGCATGTGGCCCCAGATTTTTCGGACGAAGCAGCAACTCGACGCGGCTGTCGCTGGCTGCAAGCCCCCTTGCCACCGCAACGCTGTTGTCAGTTGAGGCATTGTCGATGATGAGCAGACGGACATTGACGCCCGATTGCTGCAAAACGCTGTTGGCGCAGGCGGAAAGATAGCGACCGTAATTGAAGTTGGGAATGGCAACATCGATCGTCGGCGGTTCCAGTTTGCATTCGTTCATGACAAACCGTCCTATTCTGCGGGGGTCGGGGCCGACGGGTGCACACGCCGCATCCATAGTTTTCCGGAAATCCAGCCCAGCATCGGTGTGAGCTCGGCGGCGAAGGGGTGTCGCACTAGAAACACCGCGCCTAGCCAACTGAACGCTGCGATGAGCCCCATCGAAACGCCGGTGGTCCAATGAATTTCCAGTGAGAAACCGTTCACCGCCACCATCGCCAGCGGTATGGCCAGTGTGAACAGGGTAACCAGTCCGCTCTTCAACAACGCCCGTCCAAGCACAGCGTAGGAAAAGGCCACATGCCTGCGCACGAATACGATGGCTATAACCATCTGTATCGGCAGGCTGATGAACTGACCAAGTGCAACGGCCAGCAGGCCGTAAAATGCAGCGGTGCTTATAACGGTGAGCGCAACCAGTCGCGAGAGCAGATTGGACAGGAAAGCCTCTCGGTTCGCACCCAATGCCATCAGCAAAGGATAGGTCAAGATCACCGGAAACCAGAAAAGGCAGGCGAGGCTCAGTATCGCTACGATCGGCGCCGCTTCGGACCAGCCGGGGCCAAGAACGATATGTACGGCCGGATATGCAAGCAGCGCGAGCAATGCCTGCGCTGGCCAGTAAGCGACGGTAATATAGGACAAAGCGCGGATATAGGACTGGCTGATGTCTGCTCCAGAGCGGACCTGCGCCGAAAGCATCGGGAATGCGACGGTAAAAACAGCCGAGAGGATGACGCGATCCGGCAAACCGCTCAGCGTATCGGCCCGGTTGTAGATTCCGACTGCCGATATGGGCATGAAGCGCCCGAGCAGAAGCTGCGGAAGCGTCATGCAGATCTTGTTCAGCCCGGCATTTCCTCCAAGATAAATCCCGAACCTCCAGGCCGTATCGAAACTGGCCAGTGATGGGCGCAACAGACTTCTCAAAGGATGGATCGCGACAGCGAGTCCCGTCGTCATCAGCGCGCTTGCCAGCAGCCCGAAGGCAAAACACATATGTCCGAACCCGCAGAAGGCCATGGCAATGGTCGTCAGTGCGCCCAAACCGGATCCGGCAGTGCGGATGCGCGCCAATGTTCCAAAGGCCATTTCGCGTCTCAGCAAGGCGACAACCGGCAAGGAGAGGCTTTCGACCAATGCGGCAACAATCGTGATGCTGAGAAACAGCTTCAGTTTCGGATCGTTATAAGACTCGGCGAAGTACCCAAGTGTACAATAGAGGACCAGCGACAGCAGAACCGTCACGCCCATCAGGAACGTAAGCGACGTCTGGACGTCCTGATCGCGTACCTTGTCGATCTTTATCAGGAACTCGGGACTGGCAAATTCGCGCAGCGAAAACACTATTGCCGTAAGGCTCAAGCCGATTACGCCCATTCCGGTTTCGGCCGGCCCCAGAATACGAGACACCGCAGCGACAGTCACAAAGTTGAAGAGCAGTCCTGCATACTGCTCAAGCGCCGCCATGAGAAACCCTCTGCGACTGCCATTCATGATCCGCTCCAACGAGTAATCTCAGGCATGGTCGGCGTTTTCCGCATTACCATTTCGTCCCCCAAACACAGCAGCACGGGCAAAAGCGTCCGCAGGCGCAATTTTCCAGACCACGCCCAGAATAGTCCTTTGTCACCGGCACGAAATGTCGCCCTTGGTGTTAGCACCTGACCTGAAAGGAGTATGGGGCACGCTCTAAAGCCAAGTCGTGGACAGCAGCGTCAGTGCGTAAAAATTTCCAGAGTTTGATCTTTGTGAACGCGCCTCGGAGGAGACATGACGAGTCTTTCCTGGATAACGCTTCTGGCCTTCGCCCTTTCCGTTGCTTTCTGCCTCGGTTTTCGCGGGCTGGCACGCGAATGGTATCTCATCGACATCCCGGATGCCCGAAAGAGACATGATGGAAACGTCCCGCTTTGCGGTGGTATTGCCATTTTTCTCTCGTTTTCCGTAGCTGCGTTTCTAACGCTCGGCGTTTCAGGCCATGCAAATGCCATGGCCTTGCTGCCGGGGCTCGTGCTGATCCTTGTCACGGGCGTTCTCGACGACCGTTTCAATCTGCCCGTCGCACCGCGTCTCGCGATTCAGTTGCTTGCAGCCTTCCTGATGATAGGCATCGCCGGTATCCGTCAAACCTATCTCGGGCTTGCGTCCGAAGGCATCGAGCCATCGGGGATGACCACCCCCGAAATGTTGATGCAAGTCCTGACCGGGCCGCTTTTCCTGATCATCGCGCTTGCTTTCATTGTCGGCCTTGTCAACGCGGTCAATATGAGTGACGGCGTTGACGGACTGGCGGGCTCGGCAAGTGCTGCCGCCTTCTTCTGGCTGGCCGTCATCGGTTTTGGTGTCGGCGAGCATCGCATCGGGTTGCAGGCGCTCGCCCTTGCAGCCGCATGTCTCGGCTTTCTCGTCTTCAACATGCGGCATCGATGGCGTGCAAAGGCAAGCCTCTTCCTTGGTGACGGCGGCAGCACACTTCTCGGCGCGGCCCTTGCAGGTTTTATCCTCATTCTTGCGAGCGGAACCGCCGCTGTCGCCTTCCCCATCCTGATCTGGATCGTCATCGTTCCCGTCATCGATACGTTAAGCTTGATCGTGCGCCGCATGTCGGCGCGCAGAAGCCCGTTTTCACCGGACAGACAGCACCTGCATCATCTGCTGATGGATGCAGGACTTTCCTGCGGGCAAACTGCCGTAGCAATTATGGCACTCAACCTCACGGCAGGAGCCATCGCCTATATCGCCATCCGGTTCGACGTACCGGTCTGGACGATGCTTCTGGCGCTGGCGATCCCGGCCGTAGCGCACACGCTTTTCGTGCTGCGAATGACCAGAGGCATGCGTCAGGCTGTTGCCGCTTCGATGGCCGAGGGCAATTCAAACACCAAACCGAACATCACTTATCCCGGGGCAACTTCATGAACGTTTCCGTACTCATCATGACGCTGAACGAAGAGGTCAACCTGCCTACCTGCCTGGCTTCGCTGGACTGGTGCGACGATATCGTCATCCTCGATTCCTACAGCTGCGACCGCACGGTCGAAATCGCAAAAGCGGCAGGCGCTCGCGTTTTCCAGCATGCCTATGACACCGAAGACCGCCAGCGCATGTATGGCCTCACGGAAATCAAGTTCAAGCATGACTGGGTCTACACACCTGATGCCGATGAGATCACACCGCCGGACCTGCGCGATGAAATGCTGGCAATCGCCTCCGATCCCAAGCGGCCCGAAGTCTTCTTCAAGGCGCGTTACAAAAACATGTTCATGGGGCGGTGGATTCGTCATGCAAGCCTTTACCCAACCTGGATCACCCGACTGGTAAGACCTGACCGGGTTCGGTTCGAACGCTCGGTGCATTCACGCGCCAGCGGCGGACCGGAAGGTGCCTTGCAAGCCCATTTCATCCATTACAGCTTCAACAAGGGCCTCGAAGCCTGGTACGACAAGCACAACCGCTATTCTTCCGCAGAGGCTGACCTATCCGCCTCACGCCTGCTCGAACGCAAGATCGATTGGGGTGGCATTCTTTCGACGGTTCCGGAGCGGCGGCGGCGGGCATTGAAATCGCTCTCCTATCACATGCCGTTCAGGCCGAGCCTGCGCTTCCTCTATATGTATCTGCTGCGCCGCGGCTTTCTCGACGGCAAGCCCGGTTATCTCTATTGCCGCCTGCTTTCGGCTTACGAGTTCATGATCGTCGTCAAGACAGAAGAGCAGCGCCAGCGCCAGTCCGCGCTCCACGGGAGCACTCCGTCAGTCAGGCACCCGCTGGAAACCGACGCAACGGAACGGCGTTTGATATGATGATGCTCATCATTCTGCCTTGTGCCGTTCTGTTCGGGATTGCCGCGATGTTTTTCTCGGAGCCGGTTTTGACCTTGCAGGATGATGGCGGCAGAGCGGATGTGATCGTCGTCCCCGGCGGGGATGGCCCGCCTCGCGCGGCACAGGCGGCTCGCCTCTGGAAGGAAGGCCGCTCGCCCGTGATCCTCGTCACCGGTGACGGTGACTGCCTCTACAACAAGCGGATCATGATACGTAAGGGTGTGAAGCCGTCGGCTATCTTCGTGGAATGCCAGTCGGGCAGCACATGGCAGAATGCCCGATTTTCAGCACCCGTCCTGCGCGAAATACAGGCCAGAAGCGCCCTAATCGTGACCAACTGGTATCATTCGCGCCGCGCTATAGCGAGCTTTCGCGCCGCCTGTCCGCAGATGCGCTTCATCTCGTCTCCCATCGGCGGTGATGACGGTCGCCCCGGTTTTCCGGCGACATCCGCAGATATGGAGCTGGTCGCCAAAGAATATGTAAAGCTCGGCTGGTATCTGCTTTCAGGCCGCATCTTCCCGCACGATCTATCCGCGAGCGAACCGGCGCCTGATCTTTCAGATGTATGCGCTGCTGCGGGGGTTACCCAATGAACCTCTCGCTCACCTGGATCTTCACAGGCTTCGTCCTCTGCTTTCTGGCTGGCGGCCTCTTTTTCCGTCCGGAACGAATGTATCAGTTTCCGTTCCTGGCAGGCGTGATGACCTTCGGTTTCCTGCTGCCGCAATTGCCCGCCCTTGTTTACGATCAGTTTCTGCCTTCCGGCGCCTATGCCAAGACAATGATCATGGGCATTCTGTCATTTGCAATGCTGGCGCTCGGTTGGCGCATGGCGAAAAGGCCGATCGGATTTCTCAGCGTCAGCTTCAGCGAGCGCAGGTTGATTTGGGCCGCTGCCGGCCTGTCGGTTTTCGGCGCCGTGTTCTACTTCCTCTTGAGCCGTCTGCCCGGAGATGTTTCCATCGGCATGCAAATGACCGGCATGCCAGTCGTCTATCTCTTCTTCGCGCAGCTCATGCCCTACGGACTGGCCATCGCAGTGCTCTGCTTTGTGCGTCGGCCGTCATGGTTTGCGCTGGCAGTCATCCTGTTCGACCTGGTCTTCTACCTCGACCGTATTCTCGTTACCGGAAAGCGCGCAGAGACCATCCAGCTTGTCCTCATGTTCCTTCTGCCCCTCTGGTTCTACCGACGCATTGTCGTTCCTCGCACGATCATGGCAATCGGCATTCTGGCTGGCACGTTTCTGATGACAAGCATGGGCGACTATCGGCAGGTTACGCGCACGGATGCTAGCTTCGTCCTCGATGAGATTCTGGAAATCGACTATGCAGCCAATTTTCGCAGCACCCTTGAGCGCGGTGGCCCGGAAATGCGCAATGCCGTGCAACGTATTGATGAAATCGATCGGCGGCTGGAATTCGACTACGGCAAATATCACTGGAACCGTATCGTCTTTACATTCATTCCGGCACAACTCGTCGGGGGCGATATCAAGGAAGCGCTCTATCTCGACGTCCCCGAACCCGGCCGGGATTATAATCCGCTGACTGGCACGACAGAAACAGGATTGGTCGATGCATTCTCGTCATTCTGGTATTTCGGGGCCCTGAAATTCCTGCTGCTTGCCTGGGCCATGCGCAGGCTTTGGGAAACCGCGATGGCGGGCGAGATGCTGGGGCAACTGGTCTACATGCTGTCTATCGTTCCGGCCATGCATTCCATCTCTCATCACACGGATTGGGTCGTGCCGGTCTGGATTCACATGTCCTTGTTCCTCGTTCCCATTCTGTCGTTCTGCGTAATCCGCAATCGGTCGATACACCTCCCGCTTCCGCCGTCACAAAGCGGCTCAATGATGATCCGGGGCCCCAACCTTCAGAAAGGATGGTCATCATGACCGTGACGTCGGACAGCGAGATACCGCTCGCCAGAGAAATTGGCCATTCTCGACAACAAGAAGGCATTACCGGTAGAATGAGCGCGTCACGCCCCCTTGAGGGCGGCGCGACCTTCACATTGGGACACCGCATCCAGCGTCTGTGCTGGCAGGCGAGCTGGCTCGTGCTGGCGGCGTGGACACCATCCTTCCTGTGGCGCTGGCGCGGCGCGGTGCTGCGCATCTTCGGCGCGAATGTTCACAGAACAGCCATTGTACGCGGCAGCGCACGCATCTGGTGGCCGGGCAATCTGACCATGGGCGCGCATTCATCGCTCGGGCCAGGCGCGCTTTGCTACAACGTGGCCCATGTGACGCTTGCACCCTTCGCCATCGTCTCGCAGCGCGCGCATCTTTGCACGGCGGGGCACAATATCGATCAGGCCGATTTTCCGCTTACTGCTGCTCCCATTCACATCGGACCTTATGGCTGGGTTGCAGCCGAAGCCTTCGTGGGACCGGGCGTAAGCATCGGTGAAGGCGCGGTTCTCGGCGCGCGCGGGGTCAGTTTCCGCGATATGGACCCATGGATGGTCTATGCCGGCAACCCGGCCAAGCCGGTACGGCCACGGCGAAAGCCTTGACAGTCAGGCTGCCGGAACGGATCGAAGCGCCTTGCGACCTGCAGCGGCGTCGGTCTTTTGCAGCTGGAAGCTTTGATAGGCCGCAATCGTCTGAAGTGCGATACGCGGCCAGGTGTAATTATCCCGCACGAGTTTGGCACCGGCCGCACCCATTCGCTTCGCGCGATCCGGATCTTCGAGAATCCGTTCAAGCGCGGAAGCCACTGCCATCGGATCGAGCGAGCAGACCACCCCGGCACCGGCTTCGGCAACTTCCGGGAAATGGCATGCATCGGTAATCGCCACCGGCACGCCGCAGGCAAGTGCCTCGGTTATGGCAACGCTGAAGCCTTCCTGACGGCTCGGCAGGCAGAAGCATGCCGATTGCTTCAGGGCGGCGATCTTGGCCGGACCGTACAGCCCGCCTGTCATGTGCACCCGCGCTGCAAGTCCGTATTGACGAATACGCTGGCGGAATTCTTCTTCGGCCCCTCCGTCAGGGCCTGCGACTACCAGATCCACATCTGGACATAGAGGAGCGACCCGACGGAAGGCATCAGCAAGAATATCGAGCCCTTTCTTGTAATGAAGTCGCGACAGAAACAGCACATATCGCCGCTTTGGCAAACCGCGAACGACAATATTCCCGTCGCCCTCGACCTCATTGAGAAAAATTCCATTCGGGATGATCATCGACGGCGGCTTCAAACCAAGAGGCCGCATCAAGTCGATCTCGTCTCCGTTCAGCGCGTGAATAAAGGCCGCGCCGTCAAGCATTCGTCGGAAGCCGAGCTTGAGGGCAAGCTTTTTCTTCCAGGCGCTCTGCTGCATGCTCCATACGTCGAGCATCCCGCAACAGCATATGCAGTAGGGCATGCGATAGCGACGGCATAACATGGCTGCACGCAGGAGATTTGTTTCCCATACGCCATGCAGATGGACAAAATCCGCACCACGGATCAAGCCGGTCATCGCCTGCGCAGCACGATAGCCGAGCAGCATCTCAACCGTATCGGGCATGGGCAGAAGCAGTGTCTGCACCATCTCGAAACCGGGAATTGATGCTGTCGCGGTTACGGCTCGTCGATTGATTTCTTCATCGCTGTAACTGACAATCGTCACGTCATGACCAAGCGAGGCCTGCGCCGCTGCCAGCCGCACAACCACGGCCTGCGGACCGCCTTTGGCCGGATCGTAGGAACCGATGACATGAACTATGTTCATACCGGCTTCTCCTGAAATATTGCTGAAACCAGCCGTTCGCCGTAACGCGATAAAGTAAAGTCAGCAGCGCGTTCCCGCGCATTCTCTCCCATCCGTTCCAGCATCGCCGGATTGCCTGCCAGTTCCTGCAGGATTTCGGCTGTCTCCATGACGTCGCGGATCGGCACGATGTAGCCATCGACGCCGTTGCGAACGACACTGCCTGTGTTTTCGGTACAAATGACGGGCAGCCCGGCGGCCAGCGCTTCATAAACGGAGATCGCCGACCCCTCGCATAATGACGGGAGCAGAAAAACATCGGCCCATTCGAATTGCTGGCGCATCTCGCTGCGGGGAATTGGGCCTGCCAGTTCGACGGAAGCCGCAAGTCTGGCCTGTGCTTCCGGCAACAGGTCCAGCGGGCCGACCATCCGGAATTCTACCTTCCCGGCTAAAAGGCGCGAAACCTCGCCGACATATGGCGAGCCTTTGCGCAGTCCGACAGCCCCCACCGTCAGCACGCGTAATTTACCTGGAGCCCGCGCTTTCCGCTCGATTTGAAAGCGCGTATCGACCCCTGTCGGCACCATGACGACCTTTTCCGGTGCGCAACCTTCTTCAATCACATGATGGGCAACAAAGGGCGACGGGCACAAAACCACATCGGCCAACTGCCATTCGGTTCGTTCACGCTCGGCAAAAGCCTCGGCATATCCGTCGTTCTCCACCGGCAATTGCCAGCCCGGATTCAACAGTTCCTCTTCATATCCAAGCTGTTCAACGATAGTGCGCGGCGCAATCACCTGATCCACGACGGTCCACAGACCCATTTTTCGTGCGGCCGACAGCACTTCCACTGCCTCGCCGCTGAAAGCATACACCCCGCCTGCACCATGAAACCCGCCTTCGGCCACCAAACGCCCAAAGGTCTCCCCCGCCCATATCGCATTGGCGGTGGATTTCGGCCCGGTCTGGTTGGCCAGCCTGCGCACTGCGGAATGCAATCCGAAACCTGGGAAACTCGTCATCTGTTCCAGCGGAATGCCCTGGGGCTTGCGTCCAACCAGCCTCCGCACAGAGGACGGCAGCGCCGTGGGAGGCAAGCTGCTGAGAAAACGCGGCCATCCCTGAAAAGCGCATATATCTGTATAGAAATGCGCCAGTTTCTGATTGCTCGCAAAAATACGCGGGACGGCATAGTGCCGCCGCGCACCCAACTGGCTGACGACAACCGACCCGTCCATCACAATTCCCTCGGCTGGAACTGCCGATCGAGAACCGGCATGACTGCTGGCACCGCCTTTTCCTCAAGCCGCGAAATGGCCGATTGCCAGACGGCAGCGCCATATTCGCGCGAATAGGCCGTTTCCATCAGGTAACGCGCATTATTGCCCATCGACATGCGTCCCACAGGAGAATGACGCAGATGCAGGATCGCGTTGACCAACGCATCGACATCGCCCGGCCTCAGCGCCACGCCACATTGAAAATCGCGGACAATCGTGCCGATTTCGCCCTGCGTATCGCCAATGAAGATGGTGGGGCGGGCGGCGGCAAGCACGCCGTAGAACTTGCTGGGCACGATGCAATGTTCCAGCTCCGGCTTCAGGGAAACCAGATGCACATTGGCCGCGCCAAGGCTTTCGGAAAGCTTTTCCACGGGCTGAAACGGTTTCATCATCACATTGGTCAATCGCCGCCGTTTGACTTCGCTTTCGACGAAGCCGCGCTGCTGCCCCTCGCCTATCATCAGAAAAACGATGCTTTTCATATGCCGGAGCCGTTCGGCAGCATCGAGAACCGTCTTGAACTCATGCGCGCGGCCGAAATTGCCCGAATATCCGATGACAAATTTCCGGCCGAGCCCCCAGGCGCGACGCAGAGGGTTTTGCGCAGGTTCCACCGGAACGATCTCGTTGCGGTCAGCCCAGTGGTGAACCACACTCATGCTTTCCGCCGGTATGTCCCTTGTCGAAAGATAATGGGCCATGCGCTCTATCGGGCAAATGGTCAGCGCGGATTGGCGCATCGACCAGTTGCGCAGGATCATGGCGAGCTTGCCGGAAACGGTGTCGGACTTGATGAGACCAAGTTCAATCGCCGTTTCAGGGAAAAGGTCCATCACCCAGTTGACCAGCTTTGCCCGGCGCAGGCGGATCGGCAGCGCTGCCGAAACCGACAGAAGCGGCGGATCGGTACAGACCACGCAGACATCGTCCTTGCGGGCATTGGAAGCGAACCACGCCGCCGCTGACAGATGAAAAGTCGCATAATCGACTGCTCGCCCGACAAGCTTTCCACGACCGAAGCCGGAGGTCCATATGCGATGCACATCGATACCGTCGATAGTCTCCCGCGCGGGCAGAACGTCCTTCCGCTTGTCGTGATAGCTGCGGCTTGCCAGCACTGTCGTTTCGATGCCCTCGCGCGCAAGCGTATGGGCAAGGCTCGTCACCATCCGGCTGGTCGCCGACTGGTCCGGGTAGAAGTAACGATTGGCAAGCACCACACGCATGATTTCACTTCCTATTGCTCGATCCCGTTGATCAGAGGATCGCAACAGCGCGGCAGATACCGCAAGAAACCCAAAGGCATGGCCGACACAGACAGCGGGCGAACTGCCTACCTCTTTGGGTGAAACCGGCCATACCGGGTGCGCTTCAAGCCTCATCCGAAGAGGGATGTTCCGGCTCGCGATTGCCGTTTTGGAGCCGTTCTGTCTGCGCGGAAAATAGCTAACATGGTTTCATCAAAACTCTGGTCGGAGGGAACACCTTGCAGGAGAAAACAGCTCTCATCGTCGGCGTGACCGGACAGGACGGCGCTTATCTAAGCGAGCTTCTGCTCAATAAAGGCTATCGCGTGCATGGTCTGAAACGACGGTCTTCCTCGTTCAACACGGCTCGCATCGATCACCTCTATCAGGACCCCCATGAGGAGGACATTCGTTTCCGCCTGCATTTCGGCGACCTGACGGATGCAACCAATCTGTGTCGTGTCATTCAGGAAGTGCGGCCCGACGAGATCTACAATCTCGGCGCCCAAAGTCATGTGCAGGTGAGTTTCGAAACGCCGGAATATACGGCGAATGCCGATGCGCTCGGTACGCTGCGGCTGCTCGAATCCATGCGTATTCTGGGGCTCGGCAAGACATGCCGTTTCTACCAGGCTTCCACATCGGAACTCTTCGGCAACAGCTCGCCCCAGGCGCAGAACGAACAGACGCCTTTCGCGCCGCGCAGTCCCTATGCGACGGCAAAGCTCTATGCTTACTGGACGACTGTGAATTACCGGGACGCCTATGGTTTTCATGCCTCCAACGGCATTCTGTTCAATCACGAAAGCCCGCTTCGCGGCGAAACCTTCGTCACCCGCAAGATCACCCGAGCTGTCGCTGCCATCGAGCGCGGCCTTCAGGACAAGCTTAGGCTCGGCAATCTCGATGCCCGCCGCGACTGGGGTCATGCCCGTGATTATGTCGAGGGCATGTGGCGCATCCTGCAGGAAGACACCGCCGACGATTACGTGCTGGCAACCGGCGAAACGCATACAGTGCGGGAATTTGTCGAACACGCATTCAAGGCTGTCGACAAGGATATCGAATGGCATGGCGATGGAGCGGAAGAAATCGGCATCGACCGAAAATCGGGCAATTGCCTGATCGAGATCGATCCCCGCTATTTCCGTCCGAACGAGGTCGACTTCCTTCTCGGCGATGCTTCCAAGGCGAAAAATCGCCTCGGCTGGCAGCATACAACGGGCTTTGACAATCTCGTTACCGAGATGGTCGACTGGGATTTGCGCAACATCATGCGGGAGGTTGGACGCAATGACTTCTATGGCTGAAATCACGCCTGCCCCCGTCTATTCGCTCGAAGACAAGAAGATATTCATTGCCGGGCATACGGGCATGGTCGGGTCGGCCATACTGCGTCGCCTGCAGGGCACGGATTGCGACATCATCACCGCAGCGCATAGCGCGCTCGATCTGACCCGGCAGGGACTGACCGAGAATTTCATCAGCGGTCGCAAGCCGGATGTCATCATCATCGCTGCCGCCCGCGTTGGCGGCATCCTTGCCAATTCTCAATATCCGGCGGATTTTCTCTATGACAATCTCGCCATTGGCATGAACATCATTCGCGCGGCCCAGCAGAGCGGCGTCGAGCGCCTGTTGTGGCTTGGCTCAAGCTGTATCTATCCACGCGATGCGGCGCAGCCTCTGACAGAGGAAGCCTTGTTGACAGGGCCTCTGGAAGCCACCAACGAAGCTTATGCCATCGCCAAGATCGCAGGGCTGAAATATGCGCAGGCCTGTGCACGGCAATACGGCAGCCATTTCATGACGGCGATGCCGACCAATCTTTATGGTCCAAACGACAATTTCGATCCCAACAGCTCGCATGTCCTGCCGGCGCTGATCCGGCGGATCCACGAGGCCAAGGTGCGCGGGATCGACCATGTCACGCTTTGGGGCAGCGGCAAGCCCTTGCGAGAGTTCCTGCATGTGGACGACCTCGCCGATGCCTGCCTGCACATGCTTCGTTTCTATGACGGCATCGAGCCAATGAACATCGGGACTGGTGACGAAATCTCGATCAAGGAGCTGGCGCTGACGGTCGCCCAGGTTGTCGGTTACGAAGGTCGTTTCGAACATGATCTCAGCAAACCCGACGGCACCCCGCGCAAGCTTCTCGATACATCGCGAATGCGGGCGCTCGGCTGGAGGCCACAAATTCGTCTGGAGGACGGCCTGCGTGAAGTCTATCGTGATTGGTTGGAGGAAACCGCCGATCCTGTCGCGGCTTAAAACATGCCCCTGGAAAAGCGGACTCCACTTTTCCAATTAAGGCGCGACGTTTCTCTTCGACATTTTCAATCCGGGACAAGTCTCCTCAGCTTCCCTCAAGCTGGGGAGACGCGTAGCGTCGTCTCGAAGCAGGAAGAGACGCAGTGCCTTCCTGAACCTATGAAGGTGAAGCGCCGCCGATCCTGCTCATGTCCAGTTCGACGCGCAGGATGTCGCCCGGCCTGATTTCGGTGCGCTCATCGGCGGTGATGTCCTGGAAATTGCCGTTAACATTACGACTGATCGACAAGACCAGTTTCTGGCGCAGGGTGGAGGCGGAGATATTGCCGGACGACTTGGCGATCTCTGCCATGCTCTGGAGTTGTGAGTTGCTGCGATGCTCCATGCGGGCGATATTGAGATCTATGTCCTGCAAAGTGGTGGCCGCTTCGCTCTTGCGGATTTCTTCCAGACTGGCAATGCGCTGCTGCATGGCGAGCTGGTTCTGCCTTGCCCGCGCGAGAAAGGAAGCAAGCTCCAGCGCAGCACGCCGTGTAGCCGACAAATCGCGCTCCATGTCGCGAAGGTTGGATTTTGCCGCAAGCCCGCGATCCACCAGCGACTTGCTGGAATCCACATTCTCCTGCAGCAACCCGATTTCGGCATCGTGCAGCTTGATACTCTGCTGCAGTGTCTCGATTTCATCGCCGTAACTTGCCACCTGCGCCTCAAGTGCCTTGCGCTCGGCTGCGAGATTATTGCGGCGAACGTTGAACACGGTCTTTTCGCCTTCCAGCATCTTCTGCGTCAGGGCTACTGTTTCCTTGTTTGCGGCGGCCTGCTCCGGCAGGGCATAGTTGAACTCCGTGCCGTTGAGTTCGGCCTCGAAGCGGGCACGCCGGATCACCATGGCGGTTAGCTGGAGCTGCAGATCTGCATATTCCTGCTGCGCGGAAATAAGCTGCATGCCAGCGGTCAGAGCCGGAGATTCAGCTTTTCCCGCTCCGCCACCCAGCGCCATGAGTTCAAGCACCACCATGCCGGGCCGAAACTGGTATTTGCCCGGTACTTTCACATCACCGACGACAAACACCGGCGCATACTGATTGATCGTTGCAGTAACCGTCAGCCCCGGAATGTGCTGGGAGAGTGATCCCGCAATCTTCTCGCTGATCTCATTGGTGGTCAGCCCGTCAACCGGAATATTACCCACGATCGGATAGCCGATATTGCCGTCCACATCGACAGGATAGAGCCCTGTGAGAGACGGTTGCCCATAGACGGTTACCTGAAGCACGTCATTGGCGCCGACACGATAGGGTTGCCCATCGCCAAGCGCCCCGAAACTTCCGCCAAAGAGCAGAAGCCCCGAAAGCACTGTTGCGCGAAGAAATTTGCCGCGACCGCTGATCACTTTACTTGACATGACCTGTGCCCCTTTAAGCCTGTTCTTGTGCGCCGTCCGCAGCCGGTTTGCGCCGCCGCGAGAACACGCCGCTTATGCTTTGTCTTGCTTTCTGCAAGCCCAGCCCGCCAAGCGCTATGGGGAGCGTTAGCCAGCTGCGATAGGAAGAAGCGTTGTGGTTCACGACAGCAAGCGCGGGCTTTCGCCCGAAGGATGCCATCGTCTGGATCAGCGCGTTGGCCGCATTCTGGTCCTGGCGGTCGGACTGCATCACGAGAAGCGCTGTATCGGTTGCCCGTGACAGGAGAACCGAGCGCTTGTCTTCCATGACCGCCGGAAGGTCGACGAGGATGATCTTGTGATCGGCCCGCAACTGGGCGATCAGTTCGGCCAGCCAGTCTCCCTGGCGCATCTGTCTGTTGGGCGTGATGATATCGATTCCCGAACCATGGTCATGCACGAGCGTGGCGCCGGTAAGCGGACGCCCGGTCGACACAACGCTGTAATCACTATGCGGAACCCCGAAAGCCTCCGACAGACCCGACCGCTTGTTCGTCGCATCGATAACCGCAACCGTTACGCCAGTCGCGGCGATCTGCTGTGCGAGCGCGGTGATCAGCAAGGTCTTCGTCTCTCCATCGGACATGGAAACGACGGAGAGCGCGAGTGAATCGCGACCGCGTGTCAGCACCCGCAAACGCTCATGAACGGACTTGATCGCGCGACCGAAAGGACTTGCCGGATCGAGGCCGCGATTGACGAGGAGCGGCACGGTGAGCTGTGACGAAACCGGAAGCAGTGTTGCCGCAGGTATGCCGGGCAGCACGAGAGATGCCGTCTGCGCTGGCCTGATCTTGTCGAATGTTTCCTTCAGCATGGTGCCCACAAGCGCAACCAGTCCGCCCAGCCCCAGACCGAGCAGCAGCCAGTTCGCGAGGTTCGGGCTTGCCTTGGCCATTGCCGGTTCCGCTGGGGAAATCATCTGTGCTTCGGCCGCAGCAATGCCGTCCTGTTCGATGAGCTGCTTGTAACGCGTCAGATAGCTTTCATAGACCGTGCGGCTGGCATTGGCTTCACGATCGAGCTGTCCGGCCTTGACTTGCGCCTGATTGGCTTCGGCAAGGTCGGCTTCCGCACTCTTCAACGCATTTTCCAGACCGCTGCGCCGCTGGCGCGCGATCTGGATTTCATTGCCGAGACTCTTGATGATTTCTCCGACCTGGCTCGAAATCTGTTGTTTCAGCGCTTCCTGTTCAGCCTTCAGCACCGGAATTTCGGCGCTCTTCAGCGCGCCGTTCGACTGCAACTCGTCAAGCTGGCGCTCGACACGTGCTGCCTCGCCGCGCAAGGTCTGGATCGCAGGCGAGGCCAGAACTTCGGCCAGCGCCGGTGCTTCATTGTTGCTTTTCAGTTCCTCCGCCGTGCGCAACCGTGCTTCGGCAAGCGAGACTGCGCCCGTCGCGGCGACGATCTCGTTGTTCAGTGCCGCCACCCGCTGGGCCTGGAAACTGATCTGTCCCTGATCGCCTGCAAGCCGTGATTTCTGGCGAAATTGTTCTGCGGCACTTTCAGCGCCTTCAAGATCGCTGCGCAGGGTAACCAGCTTCTCGCCAAGCCATTCGCTGATCCGCCGTGTGGCCGACTGCTGCACATCGATTTGGTGATCGAGATAGGCGGTAGCAAAGGCGTTGGCGACCTGAGCCGCATAAACCCGGTCGGAAGCGCGATATGAAATGAAGATCGTGTAGGAGCGACCGTCATTGGTAACCCGCAACCGCGAAAGAAGAAGATCGATCTGCTGGCGTTCCCGCATGGCCGGATCGACATCGCGGGCGCCTTTTGTCTGCGAGCTTGCATCGGAAGCAGACGACAATACCGTGCGCGAACGGAATTCCGTTGGCACGACAATGTTTTCCGCTTGCAGAATGTCGATGACCTTGCGCGCCATCATGCGTGAATTGATGATATCGAGTTCGGAACGCAGGACCGGGCTGTCCTGCGGCAGCGGTGTGATCGCGCTTTCATTGGGAAGCGCCTGCAACCGCCGCATGTCCAGCACCAGAACGGACTCCGAAACATAACTGACCGGCGCTGTAAGATAGCCTGCAAACCCGACACCAATGCCTGCGAGCACCGGCACAATCAGCATCATTCTTCTACGTTTTATAGTGTCGAGCAGGTCAGCAACCGGCTGCCGCCCGTTTCCTGATGAAACGTCGGAGATAATCACCAAAATTCTCCTTCACGGAACAATTCAATCCGCCGGCTTGCGGCTCCCGCCAGAGCATTTCCTGTTTCCCCGAAACAATCGAAATGCTCGATCTATTCGCTTTCACGCATGTCCCCTAAAACCGGTTCCCGCTTTCGGGCGACATGCGCTGGTCTCGGTTCCGCCCTACTGCAAATCGGAAAAGGATGTTTCCGATGGGAACAGCTCGTTGATGATACAAGCCACCTCGGTGCGGTTGGACGCCTTCAGTTTCTTCATGATGTTACGGATATGAACCTTCACGGTGCTTTCCCGCAATTTCAGTTCGTAAGCGATGATCTTATTCGCCTTGCCCCGACGCAGTGCATTGACCACTTCGGCCTGACGCTGGGTGAACATGCCGCCAAGCGGTTGCAGGCGCTGCGAATTCGGATCGGTGGCGTGACGCAGGGCGAGCACACTGCTAGCCGGAACAAAGGTTCCACCCGCCATGGCAAGACGCAGTGCTTCAACGCAGACATTCACATTCACGGATGTTGGAATATACCCCTTCACGCCATGATCGAGCGCCTTGAGGACCTGCGAGATTTCTTCCTTGTCAGCCAGAAGAATGACAGGCGCCGGGGCGCAATCGGTGACAATGCGATTGAGATAGTTACCGACGGTAGGGTCCGAAACCTTCTGACCGCCGATGTTGAACAACACCGCGCCCGCCGTGCGACCACGACGCTGATGCTGCCACTGCTCGAACGAGCTGAATGTGGCAATCGCCATTTCAATGCTGTGGTTCGTCAGTCCATGTGCGAGGCATTCGCGATCCAACGCACGGTTGTCTATGATGACCAGCAGCGGCAACATGCTATCGCTCGGCTGTTCAGGTTTAAAGGAAGCGTCTTTTGATGCCCCAAAGCCGTTATTCTTTAATTCACTCGTCCTGCTACTGAATTGTGGAGAAATGTTCATTTGCTCGCCCTCTAATCCGACTTATGCGCACGACCTCATTGTTTGCACATCGCAATCAAGGAAGCGCATCGGTTGCCTGTTTTTATTTATCTTCATGAGATCTAGTTATAACCCCGGAAGCAATTCTTGTTTTTGTTCTTGATTTGATAAAAAGACTGCCCGAAAATTCTTTTAGTGTCATTAACCTAGATTAAGGGGTTCGGCAAAATATGGTTTAGGCGAAGCTAAGATATATACCCAATTAGTGGTAGAAGTTACTACCTTGCCAAAACAATTGCCCTCGCTGAAACTCTTTCGAGGCCCAGTCTCTTGGGGAAGAGCTGGGAAAACGAATCGCGGGGGGCCAGACTTAAAACTTATCTTCTCTTGTGCTGGGCGAAACGGCAGGTAGGCTCTATGGTGGTAAATGCCGACGAAGCAAGAACGCTGCGCCATTTTCTGGAAAGCGCGCCCATTGGCGCGGTTTTCGATGAGAATGATCTCAGCGTGCTCGCCGTTCTGCCAATTTCCTCCAAAACCTACGCGCCTCACACGGTTGTCAGCAGTCAGGGAGACTGGGCCAACTCGGTTCATATTATAAAGAACGGCTGGGGCTGCATCTATCGCGACCTCCCCGAAGGTGACCGCCAGATCCTCGACTTTCCGATGAAGGGCGACTTCCTGGGTTTCCGAACGGGACTCGGCTTCAACTACTACACCCTGATCTCGGTTACGGAGCTTTCCGTTCTCGAAATCTCCCTGGATCATCTTACCGAAAGCCTGCTCAAATCGCCCCGTCTCGCCATGACATTCATGGAACTGATGGCGAGGCAGCGGGCCATCCTGATCGAGCATCTCATCAGCATCGGCCGTCGAAGTGCGCTTGTACGCATTGCCCACCTTCTGCTCGAACTGGGGCACAGGGCCCGGATCAATGGAACCGGCGACGAGAACCGCTTTTTCTGCCCACTGACGCAGAGCGAACTTGCAGATGCGCTGGGGCTTACGCCAATCCACATCAACCGAATGCTGCGCGAACTTCGCGAGGACGATCTTCTGATATTCCGCAACAATGAGGTCGAATTTCTGAACCGCTCGGCGCTCGTTCATATATCGAGCTTCGATGAGCACTATCTGACGATGGAAATTTTCCCACGGGTCCGGATCAGTCGCTGAGTTGCGCCGGTTGAATGGAACACCTTCTAACTGATTGTTGTAACGAAACTCTTTGCCAATGCTCCTTTGTACATTTCAGGCATTGTTCCCGTTCATATACGCAAATCTCACGCATTATTACAGATAGATATAATCGTTGATAATATACTAAAACTCGCATACTAAAAATATTATTCACATATAAATACAATAACGATCCCGGCGTCGGTTCGAGGAATAAAGTAGCCGCCACGGCACCGGGCATATCGGTAAAGCCTCAAATACGTCCGGCATTATTCATATATGCGCTATGTATTTATCAGAGAATTGTAGCTAGTTTCCGCTTCACCATCGCGCCCAGAGGGGCAGCATTGAGGAGGAGGCTCAACGATGCAAGACAAACTCGTCGGTTCCGCCGTCGACAAGGCGACGAAGCGACTTTTACCGTTTCTGGCGATCATGCTGATCCTGGCATTTCTGGATCGCGCGAATATCGGTTTCGCCAAATCCGAATTTCAGGCAGATACAGGCTTGAGTGATGCGGCCTATGCGTTCGGGGCAGGCATATTCTTTATCGGATATGCGCTTTTTGAGGTTCCCAGCAACATCATCATGCACAAGGTCGGCGCCCGCCTCTGGCTAAGCCGTATCATGATTTCGTGGGGCATCGTCTCCGCCGCCATGATGTTCGCTCATACGGAAGGTGTTTTCTATACACTTCGCTTCCTGCTCGGCGTTTGCGAGGCTGGTTTCTATCCCGGTGTCCTGCTTTACCTGACCTACTGGTTCCCCGCAAAACAGCGCGCCCGCGCGACGGGCATCTTCTATCTCGGTGTTCCGCTGGCGCTTGTTCTGGGAAGCCCGCTTTCAGGCTGGTTGCTGACCCACCACGGCATTTTCGGCCTTACCAACTGGCAGTGGATGTTCGTGGTCGAGGGGCTTGGCGCAACACTGGTCGGGATCATCGCGCTTTTCTACCTGACGGACCGGCCGGAAAAAGCGCGCTGGCTTTCGGCTGAGGAACGCGACGCCCTCACCCAGGTCATCGCTGCGGAAGAAGCAGCAAAAGAAACGCAAGCTGCACATTCGGCCATGTCTGTGCTGAAAGATCGCCGCGTCTGGGCTTTCATCGGCATCTACTTCTTTCTGCAGATCGGCACGGCGCCCCTGACATTCTACTTCCCGTCACGCTTTGCGCAGGCCGCATCGAATGGCGAGATGAACCTGCTGATCGGTTCGCTTCTCGCCCTGCCTTGGCTGTGCTCGGTCATTGCGACCCGCTATTTCACGGTTCTTGCCGATCAGACCAACCAGCACCGGCTCGTCTGTTTGGGCATGGTCGTTGCAGGAACGATAGCGCTTGCCGTTATCGGCCTTACCGGCAACCCATGGCTGATGCTTCTTGCCGCCTGTATTGCAGTACCAGGTCTTACGGCTTCGCAACCTGTATTCTGGAGCCTGCCTACCCGTTATCTGGGCGGTATTGGTGCTGCGAGCGGCATCGCCTTCATTGTCTCGATCGGAAATCTGGGGGCGTTTTTCGCACCACAGATCAAGAACTGGGCCGATGTCGCTGCGGGCAATCATGATGCCGGTTTCTATACGCTTGCAGCGCTTTGCGGCATCGCCATTCTGCTTCTTGCCGGTGCCCGCAAGGCCGCTCCGGGGGAACGACTGGCCGCTGCAAAGTAAGGTTCATCTTCGAGAAATTATTGAAACAGAAACCCCGCTCCGGCGGGGTTTTTCTGTCGTAAATCCATAAAATCACTCTATGCTCATGGACGGAAAACAACCTTCGAAAGGATAGCATGATGAGGATAAGCGCCCGTAATCGACTGAAAGGAACAATTGTCGAGGTCACCAAAGGTGCAACCACATCCCACGTCCGGGTCGATATCGGCAATGGTGTGATTGTTACCTCGTCCATCACCAACGAAGCTGTCGACGAACTCGGCCTGAAGGCGGGAGGCTCCGCTTATGCTGTGGTGAAAGCATCCGACGTGATGATTGCTGTAGATTAATGTCAGCCTTCCGCGTGCGGAGGACTTTTTCTTCGCACGCAATTTCCCTTCTTCAACAGTTCGTCAATTGCTGCGGACTGGAATAGTTGCTCCCTTCGTCCTAGATTCAGGATACGCATCAAGGGAGCGCACATCATGACCTACAACAAGAATCCGGAAGCGATTGCGAAGCTCACGCCGGAGCAATATCGCGTCACGCAGGAAAGCGGCACCGAGCGCCCCGGAACCGGCGAATATCTCTATAACAAAGAGACAGGTATCTATGTCGATATTGTCTCCGGAGAGCCGTTGTTCGCCTCCGCCGACAAGTATGAGTCCCATTGCGGTTGGCCCAGCTTCACCAAACCGATTGAGCCTGCCAATGTCGCGGAACTGAACGACATCTCGCATGGCATGGTGCGGACGGAAGTGCGCTCGGCGCATGGTGACAGCCATCTGGGACATGTCTTCCCTGATGGCCCGGTCGACCGTGGCGGTCTTCGCTATTGTATCAATTCGGCATCGCTTCGTTTCGTTCCGAAAAACCGGATGGAGGCGGAAGGATATGGTCAATATCTCGATCAGGTCGAGGATATCAGCTGATATCGACTTCAGGCCCGGACAGGTTTCGGGCCTGAATACTCTCGAACGATAGAGGCGATTTTGGCAGAAGAACCAACAAACTCCGTTTGTACTTCCACCTTGAAAATGGCGCGACCTGAGCTGAAAGTCGAGATCGTAGGCATGGCCGCACGAAGTAATTGAAATAAAATACATGCGACATGGAACTAATTTGGGTCCAAATCAATTGATCCACAGGCATTCCATGGGCCAATTAAGTAAGACTTCTTTCTGTCGCAATGATCATTAATCTGATCGGGCGCATCGCTTCGGCGGAATCAAACAAATGCGCAGCCTCGGTATGATTATGCTATCACCACACATACCGGGGCTTTCCGGGGCTTTTGGCCAGTATGCCTTGCATAGACCACCCCATTCAAGACCACTTTCCTGCACGACTAGTTAAATCACCTGACATGACGGTTGCAGTCTGCGTGTGAATTCTATTGCAAATAGCGGGTAATTATATTCAATATACTGTCCTGCTATTACAAGATGACGGATTTCGATCACGCAGCGTTTTGGGAGGCGGCTTGGACAGCGCGGTTGGAGCCTACCGTATCTATTCCGAAAAGGAGTGCGCGGAAGCACCGGCACTTGACTGGCCCTATATTTGTGCCCTGCATCTGCTCCGGAAACCTGTCGAAAACGCCATTTCGGAATTCCTCGCTTTCGTCGGCCATGCATCGAAAGCTGACCGGGCATGGATGATCGAATATGCGCCCGATCTTCTGCGGTTTCGCAATACCCATGAATGGTGCAAGGGCGATACAACGGCCTATATTGGCGAACTGCAGGAAGCTCCCACCACATTGATCGCCTGGCTGCATCGCCATCTGACCGAGGGACAGGCCGTCGCAGTCCACGATGTCAGGGGGTTGCCGCGCACTGCACGCTCCATTCAGGCAGAATTTCTGCGACAGGGAAATCAAAGCATTTTGAGCATACCGGTCTTTTACCAGGACCGGCTGCGGGGGATAGTAGGTTTCGACACGACGGTGGAAACCAGACGCTGGTCGCGCACGGAAATCAAAGCCATGTTCCAATGTGCCAGCCTGATCGCTCAGGCAAAATATGCGACGCTCGATGATGAACCGGTATCGGACGACGAAACCGACCCGACATCAGTGCTTTATGTTAATAAACGCGGTGTCATGCGCGGAATTTCACCAGAAGAGATCATTGGCTTGCGTTCGGCAGGCAATTACAGCGAGATCTGGCTTGGCGACGGTTCCATGGTTTTAGACTCCCGTCCGCTTGGCATATGGGCGGGTATTCTGCCGGCGAACCTCTTTTCCCGCATTCACCGCACGACATTCATTAATATCCTGCACGTCTCGGACATAGACAGAAGCATAACCGACAAATGGCTTGTCAGGATGCGCGGCATCGGCCAGTCATGGCCCGTCTCGCGATCCTATCGGAAAGCATTGCGAGAGCGCCTGGGCTTCTAGCCTTTATTTCGCCTTATTTTTGTCCGCCCTTCGCCGCAAAATTCCATGCGAAATACGCAGGCTTTCTTCCTGGAAACAGCGTTTCGGTACAAAACAGGTTCAAATCCCGGATTTGCCTTAATTTGAAATCGACGCTTACGACAGGTCCAGATGTGCCTTGAGCGGCATGTCGTCATGAACCGGAACCGTCTGCCTTTCGATCATGCGATGGACGAGTGGCGGCTTGTCTCCCTTGTGCAAGGCAAGGAGCCGTTCCGACACTTCCGCATCGGCCTGTGTCCGACGCTGGTTATGGCGGACATATTCAACCCAGGTCGGTACATGATAACTTTCCGTCCAGGTTTCCGGGTTCTCCAGATCGCGCAACAGCACCCATTGCCGGGCACCGTCGCGGATACGCATGCGCCGCCGCAAGGCCATGGCGGAAAGGAACGCCGGAACATCTCCCTGTGCGATCTTGTAGTCGACCATGATCATGATCGGACCACTACGCGAACGCAGATCCAGCCGAAGCTGTGGCTCGCTGAAACGGTTGAGCGGATCGAGATTGAGGGATTCAAATTCAGGCTGCGGAAGGAGGAGACCGATCAGCGCGCCGAACATGAGTACGACAGCAGCAGCCAGAAGCGCGCCCGGCACGCCATATTCATCCGCGACAGCGCCCCAGAGCCAGCTACCCGCTGCCATCCCGCCAAAGGTTGCCGTCTGATAGAGCGCCAGCGCACGTCCCACTACCCAGCGCGGCGTGGAAAGCTGCACGGTGACGTTGAACAGCGATAACGCAAGAACCCAGGAAACACCGGCTGGCAGCAGGAAAATGCAGCTCAGCCACATATTCCGGCTGATCGATAGCAGGGCGCAACTGACCGCAAAGGCCACGAAGGCACCACGCACCAGCCATTCATTGCCGAGAACCTCCCGGAGCCGGGCGCTGAGCAAGGCCCCGCCAATGGCGCCAAGTCCGAAGAAACCCAGCATGATACCGTAGGTAAGCGCTGTCCCATGAACAAGATCGCGCGCGACCAGCGGCAAAAGCGCCAGAATAACAATAGCGGACAGGCCGAACAGAAAGCCCCGGAACATCACTTTCAGGAGGTTCGGCGACATGGCGACATAACGCAGCCCCGCCACCATGGCTGGTCCCAGCGTTTCGCGCGGCAGAGTGGATTTGACCGTTTCCGGTTTCCACCGCCACAGCGCCAGAATGAGCGCACAATAGCTGAACGCATTGAAAATGAAGGCAAAAGCAGCACCGGCCGTCGCAACGATGATACCGCCGATGGCGGGACCTATGCTGCGCATGAGGTTGAAGCTCATGCTGTTGAGCGCCACAGCCGCAGGCAGATCGGTGCGGGGCACGATGTCCCCCATCGATGCCTGCCATGACGGATTGTGCAATGCGCCACCGCAACCGATCAGGAAGGTGAAGCTGAGCAGCATCCATGGTGTGAGAATGCCAAGATAGGCAAAAGCCGCCAGCGCGACCGAAATAATCAGCAGCAAAACCTGCGCAGTCAGCATGATGCGGCGACGGTCGAAATTATCGGCCAAGGCGCCAGCAGCAACTGAAAAGATCATAACAGGCAGGGTTGTCGAAGCCTGCACCAGTGCAACCATATCGTCCGAATGGGCGATAGTTGCCATCATCCAACCAGCACCGACCGTCTGCACCAGACCGCCGAGGTTGGAAACCAGTGTAGCTGACCAGAGCGCCCGAAAAGTTTTGTATTGGAAAGGCGCCAGGGGGGAAAGTCTCTGCGGCACCGGACGACCTCCCGTTCCATCTGCCTAATTAAGCGGATACGTGAATCTCTCCCTAGGGACAAGGGGTTAAAACCAAAACCGGCGTAGAACTTTTCCTCGGCTGAAGCTTCCAAACGATTTTCGTCCCCCGATTGACTCCATCCCTCAATTAGGTAGACTGGTCTACCTAATTATTTGGGCATAACAAGATGAACGATCCCGCGACAACAAGTTCAAGACCTGCACGCGAGCGGCTTTTAGAAGCCGCAGCGGAACTGTTTTACGATGAAGGCATTTCGGCGACCGGGATCGACGCGATCATTCAGCGTGCCGGTGTGGCAAAGCAGAGCCTCTACAACAACTTCGCATCCAAGGCGGAGTTGGTGGCCACCTATCTGGAACACCGCCATGCCGAATGGCTGGGCCTCTATGACAAGCGACTGGAACAAGCCGCAAACCCGATGGACAGGATACTGGCGGTCTTCGACGCTTATCGCGATCACGCGGAATTTGCCTACGAGCACGGGTTTCGAGGCTGCGGCCTCCTCAATGCGGCAGCCGAACTGCCCGCTGGCGATCCGGGCCGGGAGGCGGTGAGAAAACACAAGGAAGAACTCGAAGGCCTGCTTGTGACACATCTCACCGGCTTGATCCCCGACGATCCACCTCGGGTCAGCCAGTTGGCTGTGCAGCTCTCTTTCATTCTGGAAGGAGCAATCATGCGGGCTGGCCTTGAAGGCAACAGTGCACGTCTTGGCGAAGCCAAGGCGATGGTCGCGACGATTTTGAAACCGGCATAAAATGCAATCATCGAAAAGCTATCTTCTGGGAGTGACGGCCATCATCGTCGCTTCCATCATCTGGGGCACGACAGGCACCGCAGCGACCTTCGCGCCGGAAGTCGGCGCGGCGGCGATTGGCGCCGCCGCAATGGGCCTTGGCGGTCTGGCTCAGGCGGCAATCGCCTGGCGCGGGCTAATCGCCTCGCGAAAAGCGCTCGCCGATCAATGGCGCGTCCTGATGGTGGGGGCGATCTGTGTCGCGATCTATCCCCTCGCCTTTTATGCCTCGATGCGAATGGCCGGTGTGACTATCGGAACGGTCATTTCACTCGGCTCCGCCCCGCTTCTTTCGGCCGGGATCGAATATAGGCAAAGCGGCTTTCGCCCGTCGCTGCGCTGGCTGGCAGGTGCAATCATCGGCATCATCGGCATGATCCTGCTCAGCATCTCTGAGGAGGGCGGCGGCCATGCCGCGTCTGCAGAAGGCTCTACGCTGATCGGTTCCCTGCTCGGCCTCGTCGCAGGCTTTACCTATGCGCTTTATTCCTCATGCGCGCGCCAGCTCATGCAGGGCGGCATATCGTCGACAACCGCCATGGGCGCAACCTTCGGCATAGGCGGTCTTCTGCTGATGCCGGTTCTGATCGCAACCGGTGGGCCGTTTCTCGCCTCGTGGAACAATGCGGCTGTTGGGCTATACATGGCTTTCGTGCCGATGTTCCTCGGTTATGTCTGCTTCGGCTACGGGTTGAGCCGCGTCGAAACAAGCGTGGCGACGACGATCACCCTGTTCGAACCGGTTGTCGCTGCGTTCTTTGCGGTGGTGATTGTCGGGGAGCGGCTTTCTGCCCTCGGCTGGTTTGGTGTTCTTCTGGTCGTCATCTGCCTTGTCTGCATCACCATGCCGACCCGCAGTCAGAAAACCCGGCTGGAAGTGCCAGAACCATCAACTTGATGCGTTTTTTACATTTACGCGCATCTTATCCGCAAACCGTTTCACACTTTTCGGGATGCGCCTTGTTTACATTTACGCGCATCATGTCCCGAAAACCGCTTCACACTTTTCGGGCTGCGCTTTTCAGCCAATCCTTCACAGCGGCAACAGATTCCGGATGGCGCGGCTTTTTCAATGAAACCGCATAGAAATCTGCGCCCACCCGCAGTTCTGTAGCCAGCGGCTGGACAAGACTGCCCACCGCAACTTCCTTTTCCACGAAAAAACGGCTTGCCAGCGCCAAGCCCTGCCCGGCAATCGCCGCATCGATGGCAAGCGAAGTCTGGTTGAAGCGCATATTTTTCGGCAAAGTCGACACGCCGCCCGGAAAAGCCCTTTCCAGATAGTGCGGCCAGAAATTATGCGCATCGTGCAGCAGCGGATAACGCTCCAGATTTTCCGGTAGCCCCGGATCGCCGAGCCTGCCGACCAGCACCGGGCTTGCGACGGCGACAATCACATGCTCGAAAAGCAGCTCCGCATTCAGCCCCGGACCGAATGGCGGCTCGCCATAGCGTACCGCCAGATCGACCGCATCGGTCTGGAAATTGGCGACCTTGTCGCTGGCAACGATGCGCAACTCGATATCAGGATGCGCACGCGTGAATTCGGCCAGTCGCGGGATCAGCCATTTCGATGCGAAGGTCGGCGTCACGCTGATCGTCAGGTGCTGCGGCTCAGGCCGCAGCATCTCCGTTGCCTCCGAAAGCAGGTCGAACGCCCGTCGCACATTGGCAATGTATGAACGGGCCGGTTCGGTCATGGCCAGCGTACGGGGTTGGCGTTCGAAGAGTTTCAGTCCAAGCTCTGCCTCAAGCCCGCGTATCTGCTGGGCCACTGCCGCCTGTGTCACGCCAAGCTCTTCCGCCGCCAGCCGGAAATTCAAATGCCGCGTGACGACTTCGAACACACGCAAGCCATTGAGCGAGGGAAGTCTTTTCATGAGCCTAACTCGATAGATTTTCTACTGCATAACGTTACGTATTCTCGTTCGTCAGAATAATGGATCTCCGATATAACGTCAAAGAATGGTTATCGACAGTTGCGGCATCGCGCAACATTCCCGGAAAAAGGAACGCATCATGACAGTAGAAAAAGTAGCGATTGTAACGGCTGGTGGAAGTGGCATGGGCGCGGCCGCCGCGCGCAGGCTTGCACAGGACGGCTTCAAGGTTGCAATCCTCTCATCCTCCGGCAAGGGCGAAGCTCTGGCGCAGGAACTGGGTGGCATCGGTGTCACCGGCTCAAACCAGTCGAATGACGACCTGAAGCGCCTCGTCGACCTTGCTCTGGAGAAATGGGGCCGCATCGACGTGCTGGTGAACAGCGCTGGCCATGGTCCGCGTGCGCCGATCCTCGAAATTACAGATGAAGACTGGCACAAAGGCATGGATGTCTATTTCCTGAATGCGGTTCGCCCGTCCCGTCTCGTCGTGCCGACGATGCAGAAACAGAAATCGGGCGTCATCATCAATATCTCGACCGCATGGGCATTCGAGCCGAGCGCCATGTTTCCGACTTCGGCGGTGTTCCGCGCCGGACTTGCCTCTTTCACCAAGGTTTTCGCCGACACCTACGCAGCCGACAATATTCGCATGAACAATGTGCTTCCAGGCTGGATCGACAGCCTGCCGAAGACGGAAGAGCGCCGGGCGAGCGTTCCGTTGCAGCGCTATGGCACGAGCGAGGAAATCGCAGCGACGATCTCCTTCCTGGCATCGGACGGCGCGGCCTACATCACCGGCCAGAACCTGCGCGTGGATGGCGGCCTGACCCGCGCTGTTTAAACTAAGACTCTACGGTGAGCCGCCGCATGGCGGCTGCCGTCTCCTCACTGGCGGGGAAGAAGGTTTCGATCACCACTTCCGACAGCGTGATATCGACGGCGGTGCCGAATACCGTTGTCGCGCTCAAAAACTCCAGGGGACCTTCACGGCTTTCGATCCTGAGCGGAATGGCGACCGGATTATCGGTGACAGTTCCCCCACCCTGAGAAGCCGCGCGTGGGGGAACCGGATAGGACTTCAACTCATCGAGAAGTGCTGCCAGACGCGGATCGGCGGAATTGTCCGCATCGCGGGCAAGACGCGCAAGAATATGGCTGCGCCACTGCCGGAAGTTCAGGATGCGCGGCGCAAGCCCTTCGGGATGCAGGCTGAGGCGAAGCGCATTCACCTCCCCTTGCAGAAGATGTTCCGCCACGCCCTCGGTTAGGACGCCCACCGCCCTGTTCGCCAGAAGCAGGGTCCAATGCCTGTCTATGGCAAGGGCAGGATGTGGGTTGTGTCCGTGCAGCAGGGTTTCAATCACGCTTCGCGCGGCGGCAAATTCCGGCGCTTCCAGCCCCCGCTCGCCGTGAACCGGGGCATATCCGGCAGCGACAAATATCCGGTTGCGCTCCCGCAGCGGTACGTCCAGATGCTCGACCAGACGCAGAACCATGTCGCGGCTGGGCGCCGAGCGCCCGGATTCCAGAAAGCTCAGATGACGCTGCGAAATCTCGGCCTCGACCGCCAATGATAGCTGGCTGAAACGGCGACGCTGCCGCCACTCCTTAAGAAGCGATCCGACTGTCTGTTGCGTTTCGGTCATAAGCAACCCCCTCCGGCAATTTGCTCTGCGCGTCATGGCTAGCAGATGCATTCTGGAATGCACCGCAAAATTCATAGCGACAATTACCTCTCACGTAATCGACCCCAGAACGCAACACGGCAAATATGCAGCCAGCCCGAACAACGGGAAGCCAACACGAAAGGTCGATAGGATGAAAACCCCACACCCCGTATTAGCCCTCAAGCCCCTTGTCGCCATCGACGCCATCACTTGCGCTGCGATGGGTGTCGCCCTTGTCGCAGCCTCGGCACCAGTCGGTGAACTGACCGGAATTCCGGCGCCGCTGCTTTACTGGGCAGGCGTGCTGTTGCTGCCAATAGCGGCCTTCATGGCTTGGGTATCGCGGAGTGCAAATCCACCAGCATGGGCGGTGAACTTCATCGTGCTAGGCAATGGCGCATGGGTTGCAGCCAGCCTCTTCCTGCCAGTTGCCGGGATGATTGCCCCCAATCTTCTCGGCTGGCTCTTTCTTGTCGGACAGGCGGCGGCTGTGACGGTACTCAGCTGGCTTGAAGTCCGTGCCGCCCGTACCCTTCAAACCGCATTCTGATCGAACGGAGATTTCAAATGGCCGCTTATGCAATCGCACAGCTTCGCAATGTCCGGGTCAATCAGGGCATTGTGGATTATCTGAAAGCAATCGATGGAACTCTGGCACCGTTCGACGGACACTTCATCATTCACGGCGGGCCGAAGGATGAACTACTGGAAGGTCTGTCGCCGGATGATCTGATCGTCATCGCTTTTCCCGATCTGGCGACAGCGCGCAACTGGTATGCCTCGCCCGCCTATCAGGCGATTATCGAGTGGCGTCGGCAGGGATCGGAGGGGGAGATGTTTCTGATCGACGGCGTCGATAAGGATCACCGCGCCGCCGATATTCTATGAACCAGACCAGTCCGGCGACAGCATGAAAACTGCCGCCGGGCTATTTCGGTCACGCCGAATAACGCTTGCTGCCATCCATCCAGGTTTCGCTCACCTTGATCTGGCTGATCTTCACATCTGGCGTGGTCGGATCTTCTTCCAGAATGGCGAAGTCCGCGAACTTTCCGGTTTCCAGCGAGCCGATCTGATCTTCCATATGGCACTGCCATGCCGCATCGATGGTGACGGCGCGCAGCGCTGCATCCACCGGGATACGCTCTTCAGGGAAGAACACCTCGCCGCCCTCGTTCATCACGCGGGTGACGGCATCCTCGACATAGCGCAGCGGCTCGATCGGCGTCACATTCCAGTCGGAATGAAGCGAAATCTTGAGGCCCGCCGCCAGAGCCGACGCGCACGGATCGTAGAAGCGCGCGCGCTCAGGCCCCAGAAGACGGTCGCGGAACGCCTTGCCCCACCAGCGCACATGGCCGATCAGGAATGATGGCGAAAGCCCCATCTCCTTCATGCGCGCCATCTGATCCGGATGGAAGACACTGCAATGTTCGATACGATGGCGCAGATCGCTGTTCGAGGACTTGCCGAGAACCGCTTCATAAGCATCCAGAACCATGTCGATCGCTGCATCGCCATTGGCGTGAACGCCAACCTGCCAGCCACCTTCATGTGCCCGGCGGATGACTTCCGTCACCTGCTCGAGGCTGTAGTTCAGGGCGCCGCGTGCATCGGTGCCCAGATAATTCTCACGCTGATAGCCGGTCTGCGCCTGATTGGATCCATCGGCCCATGCCTTGATGCCATCGACGCGGAAAAGATCGTTGCCGCGACCGGGCTTGATGCCTTCCTTTTCCCATTCGTCGAAGATCGTCGACACCAGCATGCCGCGATAACGCACCGGCGCCTTGCCGTCGCCGAGAACCGCATCGAGAATTTTCAGATCCTGCGCACCAGCCATGATGCCAATGCCGCAATCGTGCAGCATGGTGCAACCGACGGAACTTGCGTGATCCAGAAAGCGATGGACGCGCCCGACCATATCGGCCGCCGTCGGAGACGGCATGACGGCCAGGAAAATCTGCTGCGCTGCCATTTCTTCAAGACGCCCGCTCAGGTTACCATCAGCATCCCTGACGAAACGCGCACCGGATGGGTTCGGCGTATCTTTGGTGATACCGGCAATCTTGAAAGCGGCACTGTTGGCATAGGCGTTATGGCCGTTGCTTTCCTGCATGAAGAACGGATTGTTGGGCGCAAGGGCATCCAGTTCGGCCAGCGTCGGAATTTTGGCGTCCTTCGTGATGCTGGCATCGAACTGCTGCGCGCGCACCCATTCACCCGGCTTGGCGTCAGCGACGCCCTTCTGCAACTTCGACCAGACGGTCGCATAATCCGGCGTCGTGATCGGACTGACGTCGATCCAGTCCTCGAAAGCCGTGAACACGAAATGCATATGCGGATCGATCAGGCCCGGCATCAGGGTGCGCCCCTGAAGGTCCACCACCTGCGCCCCGGAAGCGATGGCAGACTGCACGTCATCCAGCTTGCCGACGGCCAATATCTTGTTGCCGCGCACGGCAATCGCTTCGGCACGTGGTGCCTTGTCATTCATGGTGAGGATCGTTCCACCCTTGAAGATGACATCGCCCGCAGGGGCCGCAGCCTGCTGCGCAAACGCCATGCCCGTCGAGGAACAGGCAAAGGCCGAAGTCGCGGCGGCAGCGCCCAGATATTTGAGAAAATCGCGCCGGGAAGCCGTGGACCGCAGATAGGCCACCATACCAGGATTACAGGCTATACACATCCGAATACCCCTTCTTTACCACAGAACTTAAATATCACCGATCCGGCAATAACTAATTTTAGTAGCAATAGTATAGCGCAACAGCATTATAAAATATTTAATACATTTCATTATTATGTTTATTAGGCATTTCTAATTTAGATACTTATTCAAAGATGAATTACAGATGCGAAGACGATCCATCATACCCTTATCTTTATGTTTTTTCTTCCCGATTTCATGTGGTCGCAATTTTGAACAGCAGCGCGAAGTTTGCAGAAATATGAAATGGCGGTATGATCGCATCGATACACGCATAAAAAAAATCCGCCGAAAATCGACGGATTCTGCAAGGAAAACCACGATATCACGACGAATGGTCAGCCGCTTTTGGATTTTTTGCGCGCATGCTTGGCTTCGTTATGCGCAATGGCAGCATGAACAAGCGCGATGAAGGCATCTTCGTTGACCTCTTCACCTTCTCCTATATCCAGCGCCCGGCGCGTATTGCCTTCAAGACTGGAGTTGAAGATCCCGGTCGGATCGTCCAGTGCCGCACCGTTGGCGAAAGTAAGCTTGACGACTTTCTTGTAGGTCTCCCCGGTGCAGATAATGCCGTCATGCGACCACACGGGGACGCCGCGCCATTTCCATTCCTCAACCACTTCAGGATCGGCCTGTCTTATGAGCGCGCGCATCCTGGCAAGCGTCTCTCCGCGCCAGTCGCCGAGTTCGGCAATACGCCCATCTATGAGCTTTGAAGCATCGTCATTGCCTGCCATGAAATTCCTTCCTCGACCTTGGGCGCGTTTCGATCTGATTGAATCATATCGGCGCTCCAGCGGTTTGATTGAACGCCCATCTTATCCGAAAGCCGTTTCACATTTTTCGAGATACACCCTACATTTTCTCGCCCGGCAACTGGCTTGCCTGCCTGATCCAGTCCGCGAGCTGGGCTTCGTCCACCTTGTCCTGTTCATGGATATGGAAATAACGCGTGTCCTGACTCTTGGATTCGACCGGCGGCATCGGCTTCAGCTTTGCCCCGCGAAAGAACGCAACCTTTATATATTTCTCGAAACAGTGATAGCTGAGAAACCAGCCCTCTCCCCTCATGCCATAGAACGGAGAGTTCCATTTCACCGCTTTATGCACACCGGGAACCGTGCGCTCGACAAGAGCGTCGAGGCGGCGGCCTGCTTCGCTTTTCCATCCCGGCATGGCCGCGATATAGGCCTGAACCGGCGCATCGCCCTTGCCCTTGGCGATCTGGGGATTGCCGCCCGATAGAAGTACCGGGCCATCAGGTTTTTTATCGGTCATTCAGTTTCCTCCGCAAATCACCTCTTCCGCCATCCCCTCATTGAAGTGACCATAACATCTCGTTTTGTATACGACCAAGCTTTGGGTGACGGGACAGAGCAACTGCCGTTTCGGTCTGGACGAGACCGAAACGGCTCTAGCGGACAGCCTGATCGAGCTTTGCCCCGGCGCTCGATCTGGCAAGGGCATCCAGAGCCGTGTTCATCGGCAGAGCTGGCGCAAACAGGAAGCCCTGTCCGCTGTTGCAGCCCAGTTTGCAAAGGGTGTCGCGGTCTTCCTCCGTTTCGATCCCTTCGGCGGTGACCTTGATACCGAGAGCGTCTCCCAGCTCCACCATGGCGCGCACGATGTGCTGATCACCTTCGGATTCGGCAATGCCTCGCACAAATACCTTGTCGATCTTGATCTTGGTGATGAGCCCCTTCTTCAAGGAAGCAAAAGTGGCAAAGCCGGTGCCAAAATCGTCAAGCGCAATGGAGACACCGGCATTCGACAAGGCACCGAGGCTGTCATTCATCCCGCGCTGATCGAAGGGAGCCTCCTCCGTAATTTCGATTTCAAGCATGGAAATCGGCAGATCGCGTTTTTCCATCTGGGACAGGATTTCGTGCGGAATCCGTCCGCCCGCCAGTTCGCGAGGAGAAAGGTTCATGGCGACAGTCAGATCGTTGCGCCCGCCCTCGGTGAGCTTGTCGATCATCTCGCAGCAATTGAAGAGCACATTGTGCGTAAGCTGCCGCACCACGCCCACTTCACAGGCAACGTCGATGATCTCCGGCGGAGGGATTGCGCCGTGCTGTGGATGATCCCAGCGCAGCAGCGCCTCGAAACCGATCGTGCGCCCGCTGGAAAGCTCAACCACCGGCTGGAAGTAAGTTTGTATTTGTCCGGTTTCGATCGCGATACGCAGATCACGCTCGATGCTCTGTTTACGCTCCCACTCGTGCTGAAGCCGCTTCTCGAAAAAGTAATATTCGTTGCGACCGCGCTTTTTGGCGGCATATAGCGCGAAATCGGCCCGCAGCAGCATTTCAACCGGATCAAGCCGCTCAAGCCGGCAGACGCCGACACAGGCACCAATCTCGACCGACAGAATTCCCTGATAATGAGCAGTCAAACTGCCGATAATACGCGTCGCCACCAGTCCGGCCTCGATCTTCGCCGCCGGTTCGGGGTAAAGAAGGATGAATTCATCGCCGCCAATGCGCGCCAGAACGGATCGCTCCGGCGAAACCTGACGAATGCGCTGCGCAATTGCGACAAGGAGGTCATCGCCGATCTTGTGGCCGTAAGTATCATTGACGGATTTGAACCCGTCGAGATCGATCAGCATGACGATGAACGGACCGTCTTTTACCGGAAACAGGCGGATAGACGTTTCAAGACCGCGCCGGTTGAAGAGCCCGGTCAGCGGATCTTCCTGGGACTTGAGCGCCATTTCATCGGCCGTCTGCTTGGCTTCGTGCTTCAGTCGGCTGGTTTCGATAAACCTGTGCTGTCCAAGCAGTGCCCCGCGGGTGATCCCGAACCAGAAAAGAACGACCGAGAAAGCAAGCACGCCGTGCTGCAGGTCAGCCTGCAAAGCCAGGCAAACCGCCGTCACGACAAGCGGCAGCGTTATGAAATTGATTGCCACGGCAGCGTAGGAGGAACCGTAGGTAACGGCGCCCGCGCAAATACCGGCAAGAATGACCAGATATACCGACGATTGCGGGTCCGTGAACCCATGGGAAAGGACGGCAACGCCAGCCCATAGCAGGCCCGACAAGGCCGCGAGGGACTGGAACCGCGAGAGCTGGCGCTGCAAGACAGCAACATCTTCAACCGGCGCAGCCGGGCTCCGGTAGTACGCTATCGCATCGATGAAGCGCAGCGCGTTGACGATGTTGACCAGCACAAACCAGACAATAGGTACCCAGAAGTGCCCTCCCGCCACCTGAACCAGCAGAATGAGCATGGACAGAATCGTACTGATGGGCATCGAAAAGCGCGTGCCCTCGCAAATATCCCTGAGCTGATCCGCGAGTATCTTGCCGGTTATCGGGCTGTTCTGCCTGCCATAGGCAGATCTGGCCAGTTGAAGCCAATATGCTGTTCTCGACCCCATTTATACGCCACCACTGGTCAGAGCACCTTCAGCTTTTTCCAATCGGGAACGCCCCTCCAGTTCCTGGTCGAAAAGGAATGACAGCAAACCTGCCCCCCGACTGGCAAGTATAACATGCATGCAATCTAAAATGCCAATAGCGTAATGGTTCAATCAATACGATTACTTCGGCCAATACGATACTTCTGCGGAGGCGGCACATCGCCCGACGTGCCGCTTTCAGAGCATCTCCAATAATCCAAACAAAACCGGAACTGCTCCCGTGCAGAATTATTCGGTCTGTGAGACTTCCGCCGTCAGCAGCAGCTTGTCGATGCGGCGCCCGTCGAGGTCAACAATTTCGAAAACCCAACCGTTCTTGACGAAGGTTTCGCCCACATCCGGCAGATGCTTCATTTCCTCAAGCGCCAACCCGGCGACAGTGTTGTATTCTGCATCCTCATCGACAGGGAAACGCAGGAATTCCGAAAACTCGTCAATCGGCATCCAGCCCGAGACGAGGTAAGAACCATCCGCCCGGCGCACGATTGCCTTTTCCTCGACGTGGTCCTCCTGCATGGCACCGATGATCGCTTCCATCACGTCGCCTGCGGTGATCACCCCTTCAAAATGACCGTATTCGTCATAGACGAGCACCATATGGGTGGGCGTGCCGCGAATAGCCTCCACCACGTCAAGCGCATCGGAAAAGTCCGACACGACCGGAACGTCCCTGACGATCTCGCGCAGATTGACACTGCCCTTGGAGGATAGCTGGTTGAAGAAGTCGCGCACCTGCAGAACGCCGATCACTTCGTCGGAATTCTCGCCGCGCACCGGAAGACGGGAGCGACCCGTATTCCGCAGCTGCTCGCGGATTTCCTCGAAACTGTCGTCCACATCGACCATTTCGACATCCATGCGCGGCGTCATAAGCCCGCGCGCCGTTCGGTCGGCCAGGCGCATCACGCCTGCAATCATGCGGGATTCCCCGGTCTCGATCACACCTGCGCTATGGGCTTCGGCCAGGACTGACTTGATCTCTTCGTCCGTCATGCCGTCGCTCGACTTGCCCGACTGACCGAGCAGCTTCAGGACCAGACGTCCCGACGTATCCAGAAGCCAGACCAGAGGTGCGGCCGCCTTGGACAGCAGCGCCATCGTCGGGGCGACGCGGCTTGCAACCGCTTCCGGTTCACGCAGCGCAATCTGCTTCGGCACGAGTTCACCGACGATCAACGACAGATAGGTGATAACCACAACCACCGAACCGACACCAAGCGCATCGGCAAGAGCAGGCGAGAGCCCCTGCCCCAGAAGCCAGCCGGAAAGGCGGGCGCCGAGCGTTGCGCCGGAAAACGCACCTGACAGGATGCCTACCAGCGTAATGCCAATCTGGACGGTGGAGAGAAAACGACCGGGATCGTCAGCAAGCTCAATGGCCATGCGGGCACCCCGGCTGCCCTTGTCGGCCATTACCCTCAGTCGTGCCGGGCGGGAGGACACCACTGCGAGCTCCGACATGGCGAGTACACCATTGAGGATCGTCAGCAGCACGACCGTAATTATTTCAAAATACAAAACTGCCCCTCAGGATCAGATAATCGGAATATAATGATAGAAAGGAACCGCACCTCTTTCCAGAGGCCACCGCATAAAATACTGCGATACTGTGAGATTTGCAGTAGTGATACGCCCTTTTCTAGCCCTTGGCGAAAGCCTTTTCTCTTCATTCCAGTAAATGATTCACAATGAAGCTCAAACTTCAAAATCGCCGTTTGGTCAGGCCAATTGCGCTCAATCGCAGCAAATCTGCGAATTCCATTGGCTGACACATGGTATTTTTGCCGCATACGTAAAATTGGCTTGACCAGAAACCGGCAGCCTTCTACTTCTTCCATCCATAGGTGACGAAACTTTGCGCGAGGGAGGAAGCGTGATGGGAGGATTGCCGTCAGCGACAGCGCGCGCGGATACCGCGCCTATACTGCTGAAGCTGGATTCAGTTTCCAAAGAATTTCCGGGCGTCAAAGCCCTGTCGAATGTCAGCTTCGAATTGCGGGCGGGTGAAGTCCATGCCGTCTGCGGCGAGAATGGCGCTGGCAAATCGACCCTGATGAAGATCGTCAGCGGCGTCTATCAGCCGGACGGTGGGACGATCCATTATCGCGATCAGCCTGTCCGCTTTGCTTCCACGCTTGAATCGGAAGCTGCAGGCATCGCCATCATCCATCAGGAACTGAACCTCGTTCCGCACCTGAGCGTGGCCGAGAACATCTATCTGGCTCGCGAGCCGAAACGCGGTTTTTTCGTCGATCGCCGCAAGCTGAAGGAAGACGCACAACGCTGCCTCGACCGGCTTGGCGTCAAGATTGATCCGTCGGCACAGGTGCTGAACCTGTCGGTGGCCCAATGTCAGATGGTGGAAATCGCCAAGGCTCTTTCGCTCAATGCATCCGTCCTCATCATGGACGAGCCGACCTCCTCGCTGACGGAACAAGAAGCACAGCTTCTGTTCAAGGTCATCCGCGATCTGAAGGCGCAAGGCACCGGCATTGTCTATATTTCGCATCGTCTCGATGAAATGGCGGAGATCGTCGACCGCGTCACCATACTGCGCGACGGGCGTTATGTCTGGACCAGGGATTTTGACGATGTCACCGTCGATGAAATCGTGGCCGGCATGGTCGGACGCTCGCTTGACGAGAAGTTTCCCGAACCGACACGAAAGCCGACGGACGAAGTCATTTTCTCCGTTGCCGGGCTGACGCGGAGCGGCGTCTTCGAGAATATCGGTTTTGAACTGAAGCGCGGGGAAATCCTCGGCTTTGCCGGGCTGATGGGCGCGGGACGCACGGAAGTGGCCCGCGCGATCTTCGGCGCCGATCCGCATGACACCGGAACCATCGTGCTTGAGGGCGAGACGCTTTCCATTTCCAGCCCGCGCGACGCTATCGAAGCGGGCATCGCCTATCTGTCGGAAGACCGCAAGGCGCAAGGACTGGCCGTCAAGATGCCGGTCGATGCCAATCTGACTCTCGCCAATATGGAAGCGGTCAGCAGCGCTTATGGCGTCATCGATTTCGAGCGCCAGCGGCAGGCCAGCCAGCGTTATGTCGATCTCCTCAATATCAAGACGCCGGGACTGGCCCAGCCAGTTCGGCTGCTGTCGGGCGGCAACCAGCAAAAGATCATCATCGGCAAATGGCTGTTCCGCGAGCCGCGCATCATGTTCTTCGACGAACCGACGCGTGGCATCGATGTCGGCGCGAAATTTGCGATCTACCAGATCATGGACGAATTGGCGGCACGCGGCATCGGCATTGTGCTGATCAGCTCGGAACTGCCGGAAATTCTCGGACTTTCGGACCGCGTGGCGGTCTTTCACGAGGGACACATCACGGCTGTCCTGAACACTGCGGCTACATCGCAGGAAGAAATCATGACCTATGCCTCCGGTCGGGGCCGGCAGGACAAATGAGGACGGAGTAATGGCCGAAATCACTACGGACAAGCCCCAGCAGACAGAAAAATCCAAGGGGCTGAGCGATCGTCAGAAGGATATCATCCAGAAATTTGCGGCTGTCGGCAGCCTGATCATTCTGGCGGCGATCTTTTCGGTCACCAGCAGCGCCTTCATGACCGTCAACAATGCGATGACCATCGCATTGCAGGTGACCTCGATCGCATTTCTCGGCATCGGCGCGACCTATGTCATCATTACGGGCGGCATTGATCTTTCGGTCGGTTCGGTTCTGGCGCTTGCCGGTGTCGTAGCGGCACTGGCGGTCAAGGAGCTTTCGCTGCCCATCCCGCTCGCCATGCTGCTCGGCATACTGACAGGATCGCTCTGCGGCCTCATCAACGGCTTCGTCATCACCAAGCTCAAGCTGCCGCCCTTCATTGCCACGCTCGGCATGATGCTGATCGCGCGCGGTGTAGCACTGCAAATCACTGGTGCACGCGCCGTCTCCGGCCTTGGCGAATCCTTCGGTGTGTTGGGCAACGGCTCGCTGTTCCGCATCGAGAGCATCGACGAACAGGGCTTTCCGGTCGTCACCTTCCCCGGCATCCCGTACCCGGTGGTGCTGATGATCGTGATCGCGATTGCGGCAGCACTCGTATTGAACCGAACGGTACTCGGTCGTCATATCTATGCCATCGGCTCGAATGCCGAGGCCGCACGGCTTTCAGGCGTCAATGTCGCCCGCGTGACAGCATTCACCTATGTTGTTTCGGGAACGCTGGCGGGTCTGACGGGCTGCGTTCTCATGTCCCGCCTCGTGACGGCACAGCCCAACGAAGGCGTCGCCTATGAGCTGGACGCCATTGCAAGCGCGGTCATCGGCGGCACATCGCTCATTGGAGGCGTCGGTACGATTTCGGGCACGTTCATCGGCTCGTTCGTCATCGGAATCTTACGGAACGGCCTCAACATGAACGGCATTTCCGCTTTTACACAGCAGATCATCATCGGCCTCGTCATTCTGGTCACCGTATGGATCGACCAGATGCGCAACCGCCGATGAGAGGGGAGACGGAATGCGTCAGGCATTCCGTAAAAGGGTAGAGCCAAGAGCTCGATAACAGGAGGAAAGCATGCGTAAACTGGTGTCTGCATTGATGGCTTCGGCCTTTGTTCTTGCCGGAGCGGCAAGTGCTTCGGCTGGTGAAATCGCCGTTATCGTGAAGACCGTGAATTCGACTTTCTGGCAGAACGTCCAGAAGGGTGCAGAAGCTGCGATCAAGGATTCCAAGGATCACACCATGACCTTTCAGGGTCCTGCGGCTGAATCGGCCATCGCCGATCAGGTGAACCTGGTGGAAAACGCCGTGAACCGTAAAGTGGACGCGATCCTGCTTGCTCCGTCCGACCCGGATGCATTGACGCCCGCCGTGAAAAAGGCCTGGGAAGCCCGCATTCCGGTCGTCATCATCGACTCGCAGCTCGCCGACGGTGCCGACAAATACTACCAGTCGTTCCTCGCCACCGATAACCGCAAGGCCGGTGAAGCGGCAGCCAAGGCCCTGATCGACAAGGCAGGCACGACCGGCAAGATCGCCGTCATGTCCTATGTTGCAGGTGCCGGCTCGGAAATCGGGCGCGTCGGCGGCTTCGTGGATTACATCAAGGCCAATTCCAAGCTGGAAGTCGTCGGCCCTTATTACTCGCAGTCGCAGATGGCGACGGCGCTCAACCAGACCACCGACGTTCTGGCGGCTAATGGCGATCTCGTCGGCATCTTCGGTGCCAACGAACCGACCGCCATCGGCATGGGCCGCGCGATCAAGCAGGCAGGCAAGGCCGGCAAGCTCGTCGCCGTCGGCTTCGACGGCAATCAGGACCTGCAGGAATTCGTCAAGGACGGTACACTCAACGCCATCGTCGTTCAGGGTTCCTATCAGATGGGCGAAAAGGGCATTGAAACCCTGCTGAAGGTGCTGAACAAGGAAAAGGTCGAGAAGTTCGTCGATACGGGTGCCGTTGTCGTCACCAAGGACAATGTCGACCAGCCGGAAGCCAAGAACGTGCTTTACTAAGCCGGGACGGCTCAAAAACAGGAAAGGGAGGCAAAATGCCTCCCTTTTTTTACGCATTATCCAACGCAAAACCGCTTCGCAATTTTGCTGGAAATGCTCTGTCAACGACCGTTCTGCTCGCGCCAGTTCTGGAACTTGCGCTCGGTCTCTTCCTTCGTGCACGGATAGAGGCCGACAATGGTGGCACCGTTCAGCACTTCTTCCAGCACGAAATCCTCATAGGTTTCCATACCGATACATTCCGCTGCAATTTCATCGGCAAGATGAGCCGGAATGACCATCACACCGTCGGCATCGCCGAGCAGCACATCGCCCGGAAACACCGCCGCATCACCGCAGGCGATGGGCACATTGATGTCCACCGCCTCATGCAACGTCAGATTGGTCGGTGCGGAAGGCTTTGCGCAATAGGCAGGCATATCAAGCTCGCCGATCCCGCTGACATCGCGAAAGCCGCCGTCAGAAACAATCCCCGCCGCGCCGCGCAAGGCGAGCCTTGTCACGAGGATCGACCCGGCTGTCGCCGCGCGCGCATCCTTGCGCGCATCCATCACCAGCACCCAACCGGGCGGACAGGTTTCTATCGCGACGCGCTGCTTGTGGTCCGGATTGCGGAAAACCGTGATGGGATTGCGGTCCTCACGCGCCGGGATGTAGCGCAACGTGAAGGCCTGACCGACCATATTTTCGCGCTTGCGCCCCACCGGCAGCACGCCCTGAATGAACTGGTTACGCAGGCCGCGCTTGTAAAGCGCCGTTGCAACAGAAGCCGTCGAAACCGTCTTCAGCTTCGTCCGTGTTTCCTCGGAAAGCACATAATCTGACATCGAGGCTGCCTCTCAATAAATGACCGGTTCGTCGACTGGACGGCCGAAATCGGTTTTCAGGAAGTCGAAATCGCAGCCCTTGTCGGCCTGTTCGACATGTTTGGAAAAGACAAAGCCGTAGCCGCGCTCATATTTGGGTGGTGGCGTTTGCCAGGCCGCACGCCGTGCCGCCAGCTCCTCATCCGAAACCAGCATGTTGAGACTGCGGGCTGGAATGTCGAGCTCGACCATATCGCCGGTCTTCAACAGGGCAAGCGGACCGCCGATGAAGGATTCCGGCGCGACATGCAAAACACACGCGCCGAAACTGGTTCCCGACATGCGCGCATCCGAAATGCGCACCATATCGCGCAGTCCAAGCTTCAGCAGCGCTTTTGGCATCGGGATCATGCCCCATTCCGGCATGCCCGGCCCGCCCTGCGGACCGGCATTGCGCAGCACCAGAACCGTGTCCGGCGTCATCGGATAATCGGGATCGTCTATGATCTTCTTCAGGTCCGGGTAGCTGTCTGCAACGAGTGCCGGACCTTTGTGACGGTGAAAGCGGGGGTCGCAGGCTGCAGGCTTTATCACCGCGCCATCGGGACAAAGATTGCCTTTCAGCACCGCAAGCGAACCCTCATGATAGACCGGATTGGAAAGCGGACGGATCACGTCCTCATTCCATATGTTGACGTCTTCCAGACCATCGGTCAGCGGCTTGCCGGTCACAGTCACTGCGGAAGGATCAAGCTTGTCGCCAAGCTGCTTCATCAACGCCCGCAGCCCGCCTGCATAATAGAAATCCTCCATCAGATAGGTCGTGCCGGAAGGCCTGATATTGGCGATCACAGGTGTCGTGCGTCCGATACGGTCCAGATCGTCCAGTTCCAGCGGCACGCCTGCCCGGCGTGCCATCGCGATCAGATGAATGATGGCATTTGTCGAACATCCCGTCGCCATCGCAACAGTGACGGCATTGGTTATTGCGGCGGGCGTCATGATCTTTTCCGGCGTCAGATCCTCCCAGACCATCTCGACGATGCGGCGACCGCATTGCGTGGACATGCGCTGATGGTTGGCATCCGCAGCCGGGATCGATGATGCGCCGGGAAGCGTCAGCCCCATGGCTTCGGCAATCGCGGTCATGGTCGACGCAGTTCCCATGGTCATGCAATGGCCGTAGGACCGCGCGATACCACCTTCGATCCCCTGCCATTCCTCCTTGGAAATGGTGCCTGCACGGCGCTCGTCCCAATATTTGAAGCCATCCGTACCGGAGCCCAGATATTTACCGGCATAATTGCCGCGCAACATTGGTCCGGCGGGCAGGAAGACGAACGGCAATCCCATGCTGACCGCACCCATGACGAGGCCGGGCGTGGTCTTGTCACAGCCACCCATCAGCACCGCGCCGTCGATCGGATGCGAGCGCAGAAGCTCCTCGGTCTCCATCGCCAGCAGATTGCGATAGAGCATGGTTGTCGGCTTCACGAAATTTTCCGACAGCGACAATGCAGGCAGTTCCATCGGGAAGCCGCCCGCCTGCAGGATGCCGCGCTTGACCCATTCCACCCGATCCTTGAAATGCATGTGGCAAGGCTGGGCCTCGGACCATGTATTTATGATGGCGATGATCGGACGGCCTTCCCAGTCGACCGGATCGTATCCCATCTGCATGGTGCGCGAACGATGGCCAAATGATCGTTGATCATCGGGCAGCATCCAGCGCGCCGAGCGCAGGTCACCATAGGTCTTTCTCGTCATTTCCCTACCTTCCCGATCAGAACGTATTCCAAAGGGCGCGAAACGCGCCTTCGGAAAAAATGCAATTCAAAACGAATATTCATGAGGGGATTAGCGACCACGCTACGCTCCCCTCATCCGGCCCACCGGCGCCCCGACAACCGAAGCTTGCGCCAGAAACACGCCACCCGACCGGGGGGCCGCCTCCAAAGCTACTTCCGGCAACTGGCGATGCGAGGTGATGGCCAGAAGCGTCAGATCGGGCCCGCAAAAGCAGGGCATCGTCGGGGCCGGAACCGGCACCGGAACCTTTTCAAGCAGATTGCCCTCGCGGTCGAAGCGGTTCAGGACACCCGCAGATACGCCCGCGCTCCAATAAGCGCCCTCGGCATCGCAGGCACCGCCATCCGGCCTGCCGCTCAGTTCATCGAGATCGCGAATGCGCTTGCGCCCGCCTATGTCGCCTGTCTCGGGGTCGAAGTCGTAACGGTCGATCCATGGCCCGCGGGAATCCGTATGAAACATGGTTCTGCCATCCGCCGTCCACGCCAGACCGTTCGAAATCTCGAAGCCTTCGGCCTTCACGGATGCGTTGCCGTCGCCTGTTACCCGGTAGAGCCGCGATATGGTTTCGCGCTGCGGACGGCCATCCATGCTGCCGATCCAGAACGCACCGTCTGGACCGACCTTGCCGTCGTTGAGGCGGGAGGTGGCAGGCTCGTCATAGGCGGACCACAGCGGTTCCTGACTGCCGGTTTCTGGATCGAACAGAATGACCTGACGTGACAGCGCCACCACGAGACGCCCGCTGTCGGTCAATCCGAAGCTTGCCACCTGACTTGCAAAGGACCATTCACGAAGCACACCCCTATCGGCGTCAATGTCTATTTCATATATGCGGCGCCCATAGATATCGCAGGCGAAAAGTGCCCCCCTGCGGTCATCCCAGACCGGACTTTCCATCAGTTGACCGCGCAGATCGGCTATGCAGCGAAACGGTCCCATCATTCAGCTTCCGTCTTTCGCCGGATGACATCGGGATGATCGAACACGAAATCGGAGAGTTCCAGTCCGAGACCTGCCCCCTCGAAAGGATAGATCACGCCGTTCTCGATACGGGGCATCACAGTCACCAGATCGCGGTACCAGGACGTGTAATAGGCACGGACCGATTCCTGATAGATCGCATTGGGCGCATTGAGAGACAGGTGAATGGAAGCGGCAAACACCACCGGGCCGGTGCAGTCATGCGGGGCGATGGGGCGCTGGAACGCCTCGGCCATGGTGGCGATCTTTTTCGCCTCTGAAAGCCCGCCGCACCATGAAATGTCGAGCATAACATAATCGGAGGCATCGGCGCGCAGGACATCCAGAAACTGCGCGCGCGTCGCCATGGTTTCACTGGCGCAAACCGGAATGCCGGACTGGCGCGCATAAACAGCCAGCGCCTGCGGGTTCATCATCTTGATCGGGTCTTCCGACCAGAAAGGCCGGAAGGCTTTCAGTTCACGCGCAATAGCCAGCGCCGACGTCAGGTCCCACATGGAATGGAACTCGACCATGATTTCCATCCGGTCGCCAACCGCATCGCGTATCTGGCGAAACGGTTCCAGCGCCTTGTCGAGATCACCGGCATGGATAAAGTTTCCGCCGGATGCGACGGCAAACGGGTCGAAAGGCCAGATTTTCATGGCCGTGATACCTTCCGACAAAAGGCTTTCTGCAAGTGCGCCTGCATCCCTGTGAAAGGCAAGCTGATCCTCGTAGGGCCCTTCCTTCGCCTCGTCGGCATCGCCAATATAACGGCGTGCGCCGCTCTTGTTATAGGTGTAACCGGCGCAGGTATTGTAGGTCCGGATCGATTGCCGCGACAGGCCGCCGAGCAACTGGTGGATCGGCTGGCCGGTCACCTTGCCGAATATATCCCACAGCGCGATGTCGATTGCCGAGGCGGCACGAATTTCCACCCCCGACGAGCGAAAACCGACATAGGGTTCCAGCAGCAGTTTGGAGATGCGGTCGATCTCCAGCGGGTTCTGGCCAACGAGCAGCGGCGCTATATCGCTATGGATATAGGCTGCGACCGCATTTGCGCCGCGAAATGTCTCGCCAAGGCCGACAATGCCTTCATCTGTATGGACCTGCACCCACACTATGTTGTTGAGGTGCGGAAGCTGCACCGTTTCGATAGCCGTGATTTTCATTCTATTATGCCTCAATGCGCGGATGGTTGACGGTTGCGCGCAACGATCTGCGTCGGATTGACGAAGCGCAGTGCCAGAAGCAGCCATACCAGCGAGGTGACCATGTAAATGACCGCCATGGCGTCGATGGACTGGACGGAGCGGACCCCGGCAGCGAACACCGAATAATAGAGCGCGACGACGAGTGTTTGCGATGTCGGCCCTGCAGTCAGGAAGGTCAGCTCGAACATCGCAACCGTGCGCACCAGAACTAGCAGCATGGCCGCAAGCACGCCCGGCATCAGCATGGGCAGAAGCACATGGATGAAGAGCTTGAACGTGCCTGCGCCGAACACGCGCGCTGCCGCCTCGACCTTCGGGTCGATCTGCTCGATGAAGGGTATCATCACCAGAATGACAAACGGCACCGTCGGCACGAGATTGGCCAGAACGACACCCCAGAACGTGCCGCCCACGCCGAACTTGTAAAGCACGGTCGCCAGCGGAATGCCGAAGGTTATCGGCGGCACCAGAAGCGGCAGCAGGAAGATCAGGAGCACCAGCTTCTTGCCCCGAAAATCACGGCGCGCCATGGCATAGGCTGCCGTGACGCCCAGAATGCCTGACAGGATCACCACGGCAAAGACGACCTGAAAGGTGACCACAAGTACCTGATCAAGCTGGAATTCAGCCCAGGCCGCCGCATACCAGCGCGTGGTAAACGCATCCGGCAGCCATGTGCCGAGCCAGCGCGTGCCGAAACTCGAAACCACCACGGCTGTGATGACCGCCAGAACATTCAGCACGAAGAAGCCGGTCACAAGCCAGACAAGGGTGATCCAGAGCTTGGAAAGTATGGAAGTATCGCGGATCATGACCTATCCCTTTCCGCCGGCGGTGGAACCGCGATAAAAGAGCGAACGCACCCCGAGCAGCGCACCGACCACCAGCAATTGCACCGCTGCCATGATCATGGCGATGGATGAAGCCATGGAGTCGTCATATTGCTCGAAGGCCGCCTGAGCTGCGGCAATCGAGATCACGCGCGTCGGCCCGGATGGCGCTCCCAACAGGACTGCGGAGGGAAACACGGCAAATGCCTGCACGAAGGTGAGGCAGGCCGCGACGACCAGCCCCGGCACCAGCAGGGGCAGCATGACATGGCGGAAGCGCTGCCAGCTATTGGCGCCATGGGTGGCGGCGGCGCGTTCGAGCGCGGGATCGATGCCGGTTATGTAGGAAAGCGTCAGCAGGAAGGTGAACGGAAACACCGTAATGACCAGCGATGCAAAGACGCCCCAGTAATTATTGGTGAGCTTCAATGGATTGTCGATCAGGCCGATGGTGATCAGCGTGCGGCTGAACCAGCCCTGCGGCCCCAGATAATTCAGCAGACCTTCCGCAATCAGAACCGTGCCGAGTGTTACCGGCAGAACGAGGATCGTCGTCAGCAGGCGCTGGCGCGGCATCAGACGCACGCGCATGGCAATGGGAACTGCGAAAAGAACACTGATGACGGTGACGGGAACCGCCAGCCACAGTGTCGCGCCGATAGTCTTGTAGAGGTAAGGATCGGAGAAGAACTTGCGATAATTGGCCAGCGCTCCGCCGCCGTCGAGCGGATTGAATGACAGAACCAGCCCGTAGAGAAACGGATAAATGAAGACGCCCACCACAAACAGCAGCGCGGGCAGGATCAGAAGGGTGACGCCGTCGAAGCCGCGATTGGCGAGCCGTTGTCGCAAGCTGGGCTTGAGCGGCGCATCTGCATAGGTCTCAACCGCCATTGATCAGCCCTCCGCCGGGAAAACCAGCGCATGGCCAGCATCGACGCCCAGCACGATACGGCTGCCGGGCTCCACGCCCTGCGGCCCGTGAAAGACCAGTTCCATCCCGGTTTCGGTGCGGGCTGTGCCGACATATTCGCGCCCGCGATATTCGATGGTCTCGACGGTCGCCTGCAGATCGTTGCGATGGCCCGAACCGGATACGACATCATCGCCGCGCGCCATCAACACGGCATCGTCGCCCGGCTCAAGCTCATCCATCGCCCGGCCAACGAGTTCGCTTCCCGCGACGGCAATAGTGGCCTGCCCGTTTTCGACACGCACGACTTTACCCGGCAAGGCGTTGCGGAATCCCATAAAGGCGGCGACATCGCGATAGCGCGGCTCTTCGTAAAGCTCATGCGGCTTGCCGACCTGGCGGATTTCACCATCGCGCAGGACCACGATGCGGTCGGCGAGCGACAAGGCTTCATCCTGATCGTGGGTCACATAGATCGTTGTAGAGCCAAGCTGGTTATGGATACGGCGGATTTCGGCTCGCATCTCAAGACGCAGCTTCGCATCGAGATTGGAAAGCGGCTCATCCATGAGAACAACCGGCGGCTCAATGACAATGGCGCGGGCAATTGCGACGCGCTGCTGCTGACCGCCGGAGAGCTGTCCGGGCAGTTTTTCTTCCTGTCCCTGCAGGCGCACCAAGGCCAATGCGGCCCGCGCGCGCTTTTCGATCTCGCTTTTTGCCAGACCGCGCATCTTGAGGCCGAAACCGACATTCTGCAGCACGTTCATATGCGGAAACAGCGCATAGTTCTGGAAGACCATACCGAAACCGCGATCTTCCGGCTTCAGCTGGTCGACGCGACGGTTATCGATATAGATACCACCGCCCGTCGTACCTAGAAGACCGGCAATGCAATTGAGAGCCGTCGACTTTCCGCAGCCGGAAGGGCCGAGAAGTGCGATAAATTCGCCTTTCCGGATGGTGAGGCTGACTTCCCTCAGCGCATTAAACGTTCCGAATGATCGGCTCATCCGGTCTAGCCGGAGTTCTTGAAAGGACATTGACGCAAACACCATGATTTAGAATTGGCGACTATCAGCGGCTAGTGGCGAGCCGTTCACGGCCCACCACTCAGCCTTCGGTCAATCAACCAGCGGCGACGTCTTCGTCCCAACGGCGGAATGCAGCGACCAGCGCCTCCGGCTCAAGCGGCAGCTCGATCGGATTGTTGGCAATCCACTCGGCATATTCCGGACGGCCAAACTCAGCGATGATGCTCTGGCTTTCCTTTGGCGCCATTTCGATGGTGACGTCCTTCACCGCAGGGCCCGGATAGAAATAGCCGGCATCGTAGGAATAGGCCTGCTGGTCTGGCTTGAGCGAGAACTTGATGAACTCCATCAGCACAGCGATCTTTTCCTCGGACACACCCTTGGGAATGGCGAAGTAATGCGCATCGCAAACCCAATGGAAACCTTCCAGCTTGCTGACGCCCATCTCCTTCGGCACCACGCCGAGCGCGCGCGGATTGATGTCCCAGCCGGTGGTCGTCACTGTCATGTCGCGCGTGCCTTCGCCCAGTTCCTTCATGAGCGCGCCCGTGCCTGCCGGGTAATATTCGATATTCTTGTGCAATTCCTTCAGATAGGCCCAGGTCTTGTCCCAGCCCTTGACCGGGTCTTTTGGATCGCTGTCGCCCAGAAGATAGGGAAGCCCCATCAGGAAGGTGCGTCCCGGACCGGAATTGGCCGGGCGGGCATAGATGAACTTGTTTGGATTTTCCTTCGCCCAGGCCAGCAGTTCTTCAGCTGTCTTGGGCGGCGTCTTCACCTTGTCGGGGTGAAATTCAAGCAAAGGACCGGATGGATAATAGGACACCACGACGCCCTTGCCCTTCGACATTTCCTGCATGCGCCATGCGGGTTCCAGATAGATATCCTGGAGCTTTGGCAGGCCGTTATCCGGCAGCGCAATGATGTCGGTCCATATATCGTCGGCAAGTCCAGCAGAAAGCGCATCCGGCCCAACGATCACCATATCAATATCGATGCGGTTGGCGCGCTGCTGCGCCTTGATCTTCCCCGGCAGTTCGGGCGCCGGTGCCTTGTTGAAGGTAAAGCGCGAAACAAGCGCTTTCTGTTCAGCCGCGAAATTGTCGAAAATCGGCTGGGTCAGAGCCAGATTGCCAGCGGCATCGATAACGTTGAGCGACACCGGCGAAGACGGCAGTTTCGCCGACTGTGCCCAAACACCTTTCGGCAGCATGATACCCATGCCAGTCGCAACGCCCGCCCCCGCCATGAACGTGCGGCGTGAAATTCCCTTATTCATGTTCTCCTCCACTTTTTGGTTTTCCGGTGCGCCCCTCTTCTCCCTGTCAGGACGCCCGGGTTTCATTCGTCAGACAATGCCATCAGTCTCCCAACCCGAGACGATTTTCTGGAGCGTCTCGCGATCATTCGTTTCAAGCTGCGGCAATCCGGGAAGTCGCACTTTACCGACCTCAGACCCTTGAATTTGCAGCGCTTCCTTCACCACGGTCACATTCGCGCCGTTACGGTACTTGGTGCGCATGGTCTCGAAATCGGCAATGCTTTCAACCACTGCCCGCGCCCTTGCAAAATCTCCCGCCTCCAGCGCATTCCAGACGGCGAGCGAACGCTTTGGTGCAACATTGACGAGGCCCGAGGTAAAACCGCGCCCGCCAAGGGCATAGAAAGGCAAGGCCCAGCTTTCGGCCAAACCGCAAATCCAGGTCGCGTCCATGCCCTTTGTCGCCCTGCAGCACTCGAAGAAAAGCATCGTGTTCTGCGAAGCGAACTTGACGCCTGCGACCTTCGGATGAGTGGCAAGGCGCACCATTTCATCGAGCGGGATCAGGTCCGAACGGATATAGGCGACGATGGGCAGGTCGATGGCTTCGGCAATCGCAATGAAATAGTCCACCTGCGCATGGGGCGCGGCGAAAGGATCGAGCGGGTGGTGAATCATCACACCATCGGCACCGGCATTGCCTGCCGCCCGTGCCACCTTGATCGCCTCGCGCACCGAACGACCGGCAGCAGCCGTCACAGCGGCCTTTCCATCGACCGCGGCAATGGCAATCGCCTGCAGGCGAATGACTTCTTCCTCTGTCAGACTGTAGAATTCGCCGGTGTTTCCACCAGTGACGATGTTATGAACGCCGGCTTCGGCAATGCGGCCGACGATTTTACCAGTCAGCTCGGCATCGATCTCGCCCGTTGTGTCATAGGCAGTCGCATGCACGCCCGAAATGCCTCGAAGCACCCGGCGGTAGCCCGCTAAATCCATCATTTCCTCCCAATGTACCGGTCAGAAGACCAGCTCGATATGCGTGTCTCCCGCCTTCACGATGTGTTCGCGCATCAGCCGCTCGGCCAGATCGCCATTGCGTGCGGTAATTGCCTGCATGATTGCTTCATGCTCATTGAATGACTGACGACGCACATCTTCGCGCGACAGGACAGTCACCCTTGCGGCGTGGTCGTACATGCGTTGTGCATTCTGCAACCGGCGCAGATACTCGCATCCCGATGCCTCATGGATGCCATCGTGAAACTTCTCGTTCAGTTCGATCAGCAGATCGACATTGCCCGCCTCGACCGCCGCCCGCATCTCCTCGATAACGGCGCGAAGAAAGCCAAATGCCTCCTCGTCGCCATGCTTGGCCGCCTGCCGCGCAATGATGCTTTCCAGCGCAGCGCGAGCGAGCGTCATCTCTTCAGCCTGCCGCGCATTGAACGATACGAACGTGCCGCGACGCGCCTCCGTTCTGACCAGCCCTTCCCCTTCCAACTGGCGCAGAGCCTCTTTCAAAGGGCTCGTGCTGATACCGAGATCGGACGCCAACTGCCTCTCGTTCAGCTTTTCGCCGGACTTGATCCGGCCGGAAATAATCGCTTCCCGCAGATTGTCATGCACGTGGTCTCTGAGGCTCTTCACCTTGATCGGAGAAAGGGGGGAAACGTTATCACCCAAGGCAACACCTGTTTGTCGTGAATTAACACTGCGATCCTGAAACAGCGAATCTGATATGTCAATATCTGATACATCAGATATCAAATGAAATTCTCCGGTCGCCGTCAGAAAACAAAAAAGACGGCCAAAGGCCGTCTTTCGTAAGTCCATCCTGATAGCCGATCGGCCTATTCCACCGCTGAAAAGAGCATAATCCGACCAGAGTGAACCGAGCGTCGATCTGATTCAATCAGATCGAAATGCGCTCGAATACCCCCTGATCCAGACCGGCCTGTGCAATATGCAGGCGCTTGTAGCGTCCATCCTTCATGGCCAGAAGCTCGGCATGACTGCCCTGCTCGGCAATCCGCCCGCCCTCCACCACCAGAATACGGTCGGCATTGACGATGGTTGCCAGGCGATGCGCAATCACCAGCGTCGTGCGGCCTTGTGAAAGCTCCGCGAGCGATTGCTGGATGGCGCGTTCGGTTTCCGTATCGAGCGCGGAAGTCGCCTCGTCCAGTATCAGGATCGGCGGATTTTTCAGGAATATGCGCGCAATGGCCATACGCTGCTTCTGCCCGCCGGAAAGCTTTACGCCACGCTCACCGATAACCGTGTCATAACCTTCCGACAGATTGGCGATCACGCCGTCAAGCCTCGCACGGCGCGCAGCCTCGACGATTTCCGCGTCGGTCGCATCAAGACGTCCATAGGCGATGTTTTCCCGGATGGTTCCGGCAAACAGAAATACGTCCTGACTAACAATGCCGATATTGGACCGCAGAGACTTCAGGGTCATATCGCGAATATCGATACCGTCGGCAAGAATGGCGCCCTGCGTCACGTCATAAAAGCGCGGCAGCAGCGAACAGATTGTCGTCTTGCCCGCACCTGACGGGCCAACGAAAGCAATCGTTTCACCAGCACGAATGGAAATATCGAGACCATCGACAATGGGGCGTTCCGTGCTGTAGCCGAAACTGACATTCCGGTATTCGATATCACCGGCCAGACGGGCAACGGTCCGCGCACCAAGGCGGTCGGCGATATCCGGGCGGGTATCGAGAAACTCGGTATAGCGCTGAAAACCGGCAATGCCCTTGGGATAGGTTTCAATGACCGAATTGATCTTTTCAATCGGGCGGAAGAACACATTGACCAGCAGCAGGAAGCCGACGAACCCGCCAGCCGTCAGTTCGCCGCGCACCACGAACCATGCGCCTGCCAGCATCACCACGACCTGCACGAAACGCATCGACAGATAGGACAGTGACATCGACGCCGCCATGATCTTGTAGGCAGCCAGCTTGGTGGTCAGATATTTATCGTTGCTCTCTGCGAAAAGCTGGCGCTCATGGTCTTCATTCGTAAAGGCCTGAACAACGCGGATACCGCCGACATTTTCCTCAATCCGGGCGTTGAAATCGCCAACGCGCCGATAAAGCGCATGCCATGTGTGCGTCATGCGTCCGCCATAGCGGGCAGTGACATAGGCCGAAAGCGGAACGATGACCGCAGTAATCAGCGCAAGCTGCGGATGCACCCACAGCATCAGGATGAATGCGCCGATCAGGGTCATGATTGCGATGAAGACATCTTCCGGCCCGTGATGCGCCACTTCGCCGATCTCTTCCAGATCCTTGGTCAACCGCGCCACAAGATGGCCGGTCTTCTGGTTGTCGAAGAAGCCGAAAGAGAGTTTCTGCAGATGATCAAAGGCCTTGCGGCGCATCTCCGTCTCGATCTTGATGCCGAGCATATGCCCCCAATAGGTCACGATGACCTGCAGGAACGCATTGACGACATAGATGGCCAGCAGACCGACCGCAGCAATGGCGATCATGCCAAGCTGGCCCGTCGGCAACAGCTTGTCGATGAAAAGCGTAACCGCGACCGGAAAAGCAAGCTCAAGCAGGCCGGACGCCACCGCACTGGAAAAATCTAGCGCGAACAGCCCGCGATGCGGACGATAATATCCGGCAAAGCGTTTCAGCAATCCAGCCATGGCGCGGCTCCCTCAAGATCAATCACAGGGTGCCTAACTCATTCAACTCCCTATTAAAAGGGTAATTTGACCAAACAATTCAAGATTTGAATGCTTCTGCTGTCATTTGTCCAGAATTTCGCTGCCCGGAATGTTTTTCTTATGTGGCTCGCGTCATGATGCGGTCGTGGAAAATCATTCCCAGAACCATCATGGCGACGAAGAGCCAGACCTGCGGCAGTCCCATGGAAAGTGCGGACACGACCGGACCGGGACAGAACCCCGCCAGCCCCCAGCCTGCGCCGAAGATGGCAGCACCCGTGATCAGCCGCCGGTCGATTTCAGTATTCTCCGGCAACTGGAAAGACTGGTCCAGCACAGGCCGCGCCATACGCCGCTGCAACATCACACCGGGGATCGCCACCAGCAGAGCGCCGCCCAGCACAAAGGCAAGGCTCGGGTCCCAATGACCGCTGGTGATATTCAGGAAGCCCGTCACGCGCGACGGATCGATCATGCCCGACAGCGACAGGCCGAAGCCGAAGATCGCACCCGCAAGCAGGGTCATGGCCAGACGTGCATATGCCGACTGTTTCATAGCAATGCTCCAGAAATACTGGCAACCACGATGCCGGTTACGAGGAAGGTGAATGTTGCGGCTATTGAGCGTTTGGAAAACCGCGCCATGCCGAGAATGCCGTGACCGGACGTGCAGCCCGACCCCATGCGGGTTCCGATACCGACCAGAAGCCCGGCGACAACAATAACAGGCCAGGACATAGCCATCGTTACCGGAGGAAAGGAACCATAAATCGCAGCATAGATAACCGGTCCCAGAACGAGGCCGACAACGAAGATCGCATTGGCTGATATCTGTTTGCCACCCAGAAGCCGTCCGACGATGCCGCTGATACCGGCGATGCGTCCGTTGAAGACGAGAAGCAGGACTGCGGAAAGGCCGAGCAGCATGCCGCCCGCCAGCGATTGCAGATAGGTTGCGATCATGCCCGTCCCTCCGGTGCGCAGAAAATGCCGTAAAGCGCCTCGATCAGTTGGGCGGCCTTGGCTTCCGTCAGTCGATAGAAAATCTGCTTCGCTTCGCGACGGGTTTCGACGATGCCCGCTTCACGCAGCACACCTAGCTGCTGTGACAGCGTCGGCTGGTGAATGCCAAGCGCGTCCTCCAGCTCTCCGACCGAATATTCGCGTTCTGAAAGAGTACAAGCCAGCATGAGGCGCGCCGGATGCGACAGCGTCTTGAGGAGTTCCGCAACCTCGGTGGCCCGTCCCTCCATTTCCGCACGCGTCATCTTGTTTTCATGGGCGGGCGCACTGCCCGAAATCGCATCCATCATGGCACCTCATCATCAATATACAATTAAGTATAATATATATTGAGAATTACAAGAGGGACCAGAACAAAAATGCCGCCATTCAGGATCGAATGGCGGCATTAAGCTTATTTGCCGAGAAGTGACTGAACGGCGGCCAGTTCAGTCTGGCGCAATTCGTGCCCGCCCGGATGCCAGACAAGCTCGACAGCGGCTTTCTGGCGCTCGAAATAATGGGCGAGCGCTTCTGTCAGATCCGGCGGACAGATCGGGTCCATCCGCCCGGCAGTCATGAGTATTTTCGCACCCTCAAGCACAGGATTGTCCTTCGGCCTGAACGGCACCAGCGGATGCAGAAGTGCCGCCTTGTCGAACACTCTGCCTTTCTCGATCAGCAGGTTCGCCATGATATTGGCGCCATTGGAATAGCCGAGCCCGATCACTTCGGACGGCTTGTGTTCAGCCACAAGGCCACCAATGAAATCAGCCATCTTGTCAGTGGCGCGAGCAAGGTCTTCCATGTCGTAAACGCCCTCGCCCGTGCGACGGAAGAAACGTGCAGCGCCATATTCCGAAACGTCACCGCGCGGCGACACGATGGTCGCATCCGGCAAGAGCTGTTCTGCCAGACCGAAAAACTGGTTCTCATCGCCGCCCGTGCCGTGAAACACGATGAAGAGCGGGGCTCCGTTCGCTCCGGCCTTCAGCCGGTGCTCATAGGTTTGGATGGTCATGTTCGATCTCCTGTCCCGACATCCTCAGATCTTGTCGAGATGTTCTTCGAGATAGTTACGCAAATGCTGGTGCTGCGCCGGCAGCTTCAGCGCTTCACCAAGATGCGCCGTATCCTCGTCGCGGTCGAAACCGGGTTCGTTGGTGGCCACCTCGAACAGCACACCGCCCGGCGTGCGGAAATAGATCGCCCAGAAGTAATCGCGGTCGATGACCGGCGTGACGTGATAACCCGTATCCATCAGCGCCTTGCGCACTTCCAACTGCTTCTCGCGATTTTCGACGGCGAATGCCACATGGTGCACGGAACCCGCTCCCTGCTGGTTGCGACCGAGTGCTGGCAAGGTTTCCAGATCGATGACACCCGCACCATTGCCTTCCGGCATGATCAGGCGGGTGGTGCCGTCTTTCGCATCGAGCTTCTGGTAGCCCATATATTTCAGCAGTTCGGATGTAGCGCCTTCGTCGCGAAGCCGCATCGAGACCGAATGAAAGCCCCGGATAGCGTGGTCGGCATCGATCCCTTCATGCGCCCACGGCGCACGCGGATCGTCCTTCACTTCCACCAATGCAAAGCTGTCGCCGTCCGGTCCACGGAAATGGATACGCTTTTCGCCAAATGCCTCGTCTTCGGATTCAACCTTGACGGCGGACTGTTCGAAACGATCCTTCCAGAAGCCGAGCGAGCCTTGCGGCACGGCAAAAACCGTAGTTCCCACTTCACCTGTACCGCCGCGCCCGCGCTGAATACCCGGAAACGGGAAATAGGTCATGACGGTGCCAGGCGTTCCGACTTCATCGCCATAATAGAGGTGATAGACACTCGGCTCATCGAAATTGACCGTCTTCTTGACGCGGCGCAGCCCCAGAACATCGGTGAAGAACTGGTTGTTGGAACGCGCATCGGCGGCAAGCGAGGTAACGTGGTGGAGGCCCTTGATCTGATTAAGCATGGCGATCTCTCCTGTTGTGTTACCGTCAATATAACCATCGGCATGAGCATTGAAATATTGACAATCATGCACAGATTGTATCCGTTCATGAGACAATCACAGTCGTGTATTTTCCATCTAGACGTAGTGCCCATTCAAAGTTTAGCTACTTACAACAGCACCATAGAAAGGTTTCCCATGGCGTCCGGTTTGTTTGCGCTTCTCGATGACGTCGCAGCCATTGCGAAAATGGCGGCAGCTTCACTCGATGATGTTGCAGGACAAACCGCAAAGGCCAGCGCCAAGGCGGCAGGTATTGTCATCGACGACACGGCAGTTACGCCGAAATACGTCGTGGGCCTGAAACCGGAGCGCGAATTGCCGGTCATCTGGAAAATCACCAAGGGATCGCTGCGCAACAAACTCATTTTCCTGCTGCCACTGGCGCTTATCCTCGGCTACTTCGCACCGTCCTTCATCATGCCGCTTCTGATGATCGGCGGCGTCTATCTGGCCTTCGAAGGAACGGAGAAGCTGGTGGAGTTCTTCATTCCGCACGAGGAAGCGGAACACGAGGAAACCAAAGGCGCGACCGCCAAGGAGATCGAGCAAACGACCGTCAACGGCGCGATCCGCACAGACTTCATCCTGTCGGCCGAAATCATGGCGCTGACGTTGGCGGGACTTGCCCCGTCAAGCATCTATACGCAGGCCGCCATCCTCGCGAGTGTCGGCATATTGATCACTTTTGCGGTCTATGGCGTGGTTGCCATCATCGTGAAGCTCGACGACATGGGCGTCTCGCTTGTGCGCAACAGCCATACGGCTTTCGGCAGGCAGCTCGGCAAGGGGCTGGTCGCAGGCATGCCCATCATATTGAAGGTTCTAAGCACCGTCGGCACCATCGCCATGCTCTGGGTCGGTGGCAGCATCATCGTTCATGGCCTTGATTCAATCGGCGTCCACAGCGTTGAAGCCTTCATCCATTCCATCGTTTCTCATCTGCCGAGCGAAGGCACCCGGTTCTCATCCGCCTTCGAATGGATCGCAACATCGTTTTTGCAGGCAGTGTTCGCCATCCTGATCGGCATCGTCGTCGTGATTGCCGTCAACACTTTCAGATCGTTAAAAGCGAAGGCCTGATTTCAGACCAGATAGCGCTTGAACCACTCGATGGTCCGGTCCCAGGCGAGCTTTGCCGCCGCCTCGTCGTAACGCGGCGTGGAATCGTTATGGAAGCCGTGATTGACGCCCGGATAGATATAAGCCTGGTAGGTCTTGCCGTTCTTTTTCAAGGCCTCTTCATAGGCTGGCCAGCCCTCGTTGATGCGCGTGTCCAGTTCAGCATAATGCAACAGGATGGGTGCCTTGATGCGCGGCACTTCATCCGTCGGGGCCTGCCTGCCATAGAAGGGCACGGCTGCTGCCAGTTCCGGAAAGGCAACTGCCACCGCATTGGCAACACCGCCGCCATAGCAGAAGCCGGTAATGCCTACCTTGCCGGTCGTCAGATCGCTTTTCATCATGAAATCGACCGCCGCAAAAAAGTCGTTCATTAGCTTGGTCGGATCGACCTGCTGCTGCAATTCGCGGCCCTTGTCATCATTGCCCGGATAACCACCGACCGAAGTAAGGCCATCAGGCGCGAGCGCGATGAAACCGGCCTTTGCAACGCGGCGGGCCACATCTTCGATATAGGGATTGAGACCGCGATTTTCGTGCACCACGACGACGGCTGGCAGCTTGCCCTGCAGCTTGGCCGGTCGCACCAGATAGGCTCGAACCTCTCCGTTTCCCTCCGGTGAGGGATAGGTGATGTATTCGGGATGGATATCGGGATCCGTGAACTCGACCTGTTGCGCCATCGCATAATCAGGACTGAGCGATGCCAATATGGTTGTTGCAGTCATGGTGCCCACCGCAAATTTTGCGGCCCGGTCCAGAAACTCGCGTTTGGTTATCCGGCCATGGGCGTAGAAATCATAGAGTTCGAGAAGTTCTTGCGGGAAATCCTTCGCCGTCAGACGTGTCATGGTCAGCCCTTCCTCTCAAAGAAGGACAGTTTAGCACAGGGCGAAACAGCGTAAACGCCGGATGTCCCGCTCCGAAAGGTGCGGGACATCCGGCGATATAGCAGAAAACAGGGCCTTTTCGACGGATTCTATCCGAGAGGTCAGATGTTCGGCTCGATCTTGCCCGTTTTGGCTCCGCCCTTATCCTTGACCGTCAGCTTGTCGATATAAGCAAGAAACAGCGCCGAGAACACGAATGCCAGATGGATGATGGTGAACCACATCAACTGGTTCGATGTGTAGGTGGTGGCATTGAGGAATATCTGCAGGAGATGGATCGACGAGATCGCAACGATAGTCGAGGCAACCTTGATCTTGAGTGAACCCGCATCGATGGTGCCGAGCCAGTGCACCTCGTCGCCTGCCTGATCGAAGCGGCTGACAAAATTCTCATAGCCCGAGATGATGACCATAACCACGAGGCTTGCGATAAGTGCGGCATCGATGAGACCGAGGACTTTCATTATCGTGTCGGTATCATTCAGAGCGGTAACTTTCGTTGCAAAATCGAACAGCTTGCCCACGAAGGATACGGCATAGATCGCCAGCGCAACGGCAAGGCCGAGATAGAAGACTACCAGCAGCCAACGCGATGCCAGAATGATATTTTCGATCAGAAGTTCAATTCGTTTCATCGATCCGTTTCCAGGTAATCTTGCCGGTATCTCTTAGAAAGTCTCGCACTTTTGGCAAGCGCCGCAGACATTGAATGATGTGCAAAAATAGGATCGCGATCGCTTTCTTACAATATCAGCTTTCGTCCGTTTCCCCGAGCAGCTCCAGCGCAAGCTTCCGCGCCCCGGCGGAAATATCCGGATTGAAAATCAGCCAGTAGCCCTTGTCGCTTGTCTGCGACACCTCGCAGGCATGGACAAGCTGTCCGCGCTGCACAGCCCCGTCGATCAGTCCGGCCCAGCCGAGCGCCACGCCCTGATCGGCGATGGCTGCCTCGATCACCAGATTGTAGGTGTTGAAGACCAAGCCGTAATTGCCGTCGTCTATGTCTTCACCGATAGCATCGAGCCATGACTGCCACGTGAACCAGCGGTCACCCTGCAAAGTATCGAGATGCAGGAGCGAGGCCGTACCGAGCCGTTTCCCGCCCGGAAACGGGCCATGTTCCGCAAGATAGGCCGGGGAGCAGACCGGCACGACTTTTTCGCCGATAAAGGCGATGGCGTCCTTCGGGAAATCCTCGCGACCGCCGAACAGGATCGAAATATCCGCGTCACGACGGTCGAGCGGCTGGAGCATGGACGATGCCGTGATACGGACATCCACTTCCGGATGTTTCGGACGAAATTGCGCGACACGCGGCATCAGCCAGAACGTCGCGAAGCCATAGTCGGTGGCTATGCGTAATCCCGGCGCGCGCTGGCGGCGCTTGATCTGCTGCACGGCCTCATCGATTCCATCGAGACCGGAGCGCACCGCTTCATACAAAATGTGGCCCTCCGGCAATATCTCGACGCCGCGGGCCCGCCGGGCGAACAATGCAACGCCCAGGCGCTCCTCGATGCGTTTTATCTGATAGCTGACCGCCGGTTGCGTCATGCCGAGTTCACGCGCTGCGAGGGTCAGATTTTCCAATCGTCCCACAGCTTCGAAAACGCCAAGACTGCCAAGGTCCCAGGATGGAGAAACCATAAAAATTCTCTATAGCTTCGATAAAAAATGAATGGGTTTTTCCTTAGCCTAAATGATGTTCTCCTTAAAGTAGGAATACGAGACATAACCGGTCTTAATTCATAAGAGGGGTCACCAAATGCGCTATTTGAAGATTGCGGCACTGGCGTTCACGGCACTGGCGGGGCTTTCAGGAACGGCTTCCGCCGCCGATCCCGCCGCCTGCAAAACCATCCGTCTGTCCGATCCGGGCTGGACCGACATCACCTCCACCAACTCCGTCGCCAGCGTGCTGCTGGAAGGTCTCGGCTATAAGCCTGACGTAAAAACCATGTCCGTGCCGATTGGCTATGAGGCGCTCAAGACCGGCAATCTTGACGTTTTCCTCGGCAACTGGATGCCCGCACAGCAAAAATTCCGCGACGACCTCGACAAGGCGAAGGCCGCCGAAGTCATCGTGAAAAACCTCGAAGGGGCGAAGTTCACGCTGGCCGTTCCGGATTATGTGGCAAGCGAAGGTGTGAAGAACTTTGCCGACCTTGCCGCCCATGCCGACAAATTCGGCAAGGAGATCTACGGCATCGAGCCGGGTGCGCCTGCCAACCAGAACATCCAGAAGATCATCGAGGACCAGAAATTCAAGCTCGATGGCTGGAAACTGGTGGAATCGAGCGAGCAGGCCATGCTCGCGCAGGTGGACCGCAAGAACAAGGACAAGGCTTGGGTCGTGTTCCTGGCCTGGGCGCCGCACCCGATGAACAACAAGCTCAAGATCGAATATCTGGCGGGTGGTGATGACTATTTCGGCCCGAATTTCGGCGGTGCGGAAGTCTATACGCTTGGCCGCACCGGCTGGGCCGCACAGTGCCCGAATGCTGCAACGTTCTTCAAGAACCTCACTTTCACCGTCGACATCGAGAACGAGCTTATGGGCAAGATTCTGGATGAAGGCGCGGAAGGCCCTGCAGCCGCCAAGGAATGGCTGAAGGCGCATCCAGAGCAGATCGACAAGTGGCTTGCGGGCGTTACCACGTTCAAGGGCGAACCGGGCGCGGAAGCCGTCAAGGCAAGCCTCGGTCTCTGACCGTCAACAACGAGACTTAAAAGGCGGGCGTTTCAACGCCCGCCGCTTCGCGTTCCCACATTTGCCAATGGTCCCGCAAAATGAAAAAGCCGAATATCCTCGTTCTCATGGTCGACCAGCTGAACGGCACCTTCTTTCCAGATGGCCCGGCCGAATTCCTTCATGTCCCCAATCTGAGAAAGCTTGCCGAACGCTCTGCCCGTTTTGCCAATTGCTACACGGCAAGCCCACTTTGTGCCCCGGCGCGCGCGTCATTCATGTCGGGCCAGCTGCCGTTTCGGACCGGTGTTTATGACAATGCAGCGGAGTTTTCGTCTGAAATTCCGACCTATGCGCATCACCTGCGCAATGCCGGCTACCAGACCGCCCTTTCCGGCAAGATGCATTTTGTCGGACCCGATCAATTGCATGGCTTCGAACAGCGGCTCACCACCGATATCTATCCGGCGGATTTCGGCTGGACGCCGGATTATCGCAAGCCCGGTGAGCGCATCGACTGGTGGTATCACAATCTCGGTTCGATCACCGGGGCGGGTTCGGCAGAAATCACCAATCAGCTCGAATATGACGATGAAGTCGCCTATCAGGCCGAAGCGAAGCTTTACGACCTTGCGCGTGGCCACGACGAACGGCCTTGGTGCCTGACTGTCAGCTTCACCCATCCGCATGACCCTTATGTCGCGCGCAAGCGCTTCTTCGATCTCTATGCGGACATTCCCGAGCTTGACCCGAAAATCGGACCGCTGCCTGAAAGCGAGATCGATCCGCACACCGAACGCCTGTTGCGGGCCTGCAAGGCCGAAGACTACGACCTGCCCTGCGAACAGGTTCGCACGGCACGTCAGGCCTATTTCGCCAATATCTCCTATGTGGATGAAAAGATCGGCTCTCTGCTTGACGTGATAGAGCGCTGCGGCATGGCGGATGACACGATTGTCGTCTTCACCTCCGATCACGGCGACATGCTTGGCGAACGCGGACTGTGGTTCAAGATGAGCTTCTTCGAAGGTTCGGCACGCGTCCCGTTGATGATCGCTGCACCGCAATTGAAGGCTGGTCGTGTGGACCAACCCGTCTCGACGCTCGACGTCCTGCCGACACTGGCCGACCTTGCTGGCATCGACCTCAAGGGTATCATGCCATGGACCGACGGCGTTTCATTGGCTGGCGTTGTATTTGGCACCGCCGAACGCGGGGCCGTGCCGGTCGAATATGCCGCCGAAGGCACCATCGCCCCGATGGTCTCGCTGCGTGACGGCGACTGGAAGCTCAACCTTTGCCGCATCGACCCGCCGCAATTGTTCAACCTTGCCGACGATCCCGACGAGCGGCGCAATCTGGCGGAAAATCCAGACTTCAAGACTGTGCTGAACGACCTTCTGGCCAAGGCGGAAAAGCGCTGGAATCTGGACCGCTACGATGCCGATGTCCGTGCCAGCCAGGCGCGCCGTCACGTCGTCTATCCGGCATTGCGCAACGGTGCCTATTATCCATGGGACCACCAGCCGCTGCAAAAGGCGTCCGAGCGCTACATGCGCAACCACATGGACCTGAATGTGCTAGAAGAAAACCAGCGCTTTCCGCGCTGAACATAATGAGCGGGGCCTCGCAGCCCCGCCTGCTTAAACACTTACTGTTCCGAAAATTCCAGAACCGTACCGCTGGCATTTTCCGGCAGTACGGCGATACCCGCTGATGTCTTCACATGGGAAACGCCATTGGTATCGAGAACACCGCGCGCCTTGTCCAGCGAAGCCACCCGGATGCGCAGAACGGCGAAAGCCTTGCCGGGCGTCTTGGCAAAATCCACACCGGGATAGATTTCCGCAGCTTTTTCGTCGCTTACAACCAATATGTCCGCCGAGCGTGGGCCGGTTGAAACCTTCCAGCCGCCATCCTGTGTCTCGGCCTTGCCATTAGCGTAGAGGCGGGCAAAACCTCTGGCGGCGGTTTCCGGCTCGGATGAAATGGCAACAATGGCCGAAAGGCCAATTGCACCGTTTGCATGTTCGATCAGTTCCGGCAGCCAGACTGTCTCGCGGGTCTTGTGCTGGCACATGAACACCATGCCCTGCGGCACTTCGCTTTCCGCGAAGGATACAGTTTCAAAAGCTGCGACACCCTCACCGCCACCCGGCAACTGTACCGGACGCTGGAACACGCCGACCTCGCCTGTCTTGATGCCAAGTGCGCCCAGTTCCGCCTTGGCATCGCGCGCTTTGTCGATCCGGCAGGCGATGGCATGGAGACCTTCTCCCTGCACTGTCAGTTTCTCGCGCTGGTGCAGATTGCCCGGCGTCTCGGCGACAATGCCAAGCAGCTCGAAATAATCCTCCGGAAACATGATGGTGTAGTTGCCGGTCCCCTTCTCCTTGCTGTGGAGCCCGCGCGGGCTCAGCGTGAATCCGAAGCGACGATATTGCGCAGCACTTTTCTCAAGATCGCCGACCAATAGGAAAACATGATCGACGCCTTTGACAGGATGAGACATACAAATTTCCTTTTCTATTTTTTCGTCGGGGCCAGAACGATCTCGTGGATCGTAACCTTGGGATTCATATTGGCAACATAAAGCGCGGTTTCGGCCATATCCTCGGGCTGGATGACATCATCCATGCGGGAGAGATCGAAGCCGGGCCGACGCGCGAGCAGCGGCGTCGCCACCTCACCGGGGCACAGCACTGTCGACCGGATGCCATTCGGGCCTTCCTGCGCATTCAGGCTGGCACTCAGATCGTTGAGCGCATGTTTGGACGCGCCATAGGGAACGCCGCCGCCGGGTGACGAGAACCGCCCCGCCCAGGACGATGTATGGATCATCAGGCCTCCGCCCTGCGCGCGCATAGGCGTCAAGGCAGCGGCAATCACGTTTATCGCCCCTTTGATGTTGATGTCGATGACATCGTCCCACGAATCAAAATCGATATCCGCCCAGCTACGGCGCGGAATATTCAGACCGGCATTGTTGCAGAGCACGTCCAGACGGCCGGCCCATTCCACGATGGCTGCGGCTGTAGCGGCAACTGCCCCGCGGTCGAGAACGTCCGCCGGAAATATCTGTGCCTCGCCACCATTGGAGACGATTTCTTCGGCAATGGATGCAAGCGCATCCGCCTTGCGGCCCGTCAGCGCCACCCGCCAGCCTTCGCGCGCAAACCGTCGCGCCATGGCAGCGCCGATGCCCGACCCGGCACCGGTTATCCAGACCGCACCACGTTCGTTTTTGCCCGAATTTGCGTTCAGCTCGGGGGAAATCTGGCTCATCAACAAACTCCGTCGTAGAAAATCGACACTTATTAACGCAGGCTGGTCGAGAAATTTTACCAATTTTGCTCGACATATTAGTTTATCTTGACAATATCGTCACGGATTCTAGCATATCAATGCTTGCATACAATAAAGACCCTCTGAAGTGGCATTTTGTTGCGATTTCAGGGGCTTGAACAATATTGGGACGTGCGGGAAAAGAGGCTCGAAAGCCCTCCCTCAACGTCCTTCAGGGGAACAGAGAATGCATATCAAAAAAGTTGGCCTTGGCCTGTTTCTTGCGGCGTTTTCGCTTGCGGCAGCGCCTTCGCACGCCGAAGACGTAAAGCGCGGCGGCACTGTCATCGTCCATATGAACACCGAGCAGGGTGTGCTTAACCCTGCGCTGCGCGCCTCAACCGGCGTCTATCAGATCACCGGCCGCATCATGGAGCCGCTGATCGACCGCACTTATGAGGGCTATGTGCCGGTTCTGGCGACGAGCTGGTCATCCTCGGAAGACGGCAAGGCCATCACCTTCAAGCTGCGCGAGAATGTGCGCTGGCATGACGGCCAGCCTTTCACCTGCGATGACGTTTCGTTCAGCGCGATGAACCTCTGGAAGAAGCTGCTCAACTATTCGACCACGCTTCAAGCCAATCTCGAAGCTGTCGATTGCACCGATCCGCATACGGCAGTGTTCCGCTATTCCAAGCCGATGCCTCTGGAATTGCTGGTCGCCGCCATGCCCGATCTTGGCCATCCGGTGCCGAAGCATCTTTATGAAGGCACCGATATTCTGAAGAACAAGTACAATTCCGCGCCGGTCGGTACGGGTCCGTTCAAGTTCGTCGAATATGAGCGTGGCCAGCATATCATTGCCGAGCGCAATGACGATTACTGGCGCGGCAAGGAATATCCTTATCTCGACCGCGTGATCTGGCGTTTCATGCCGGACAAGGCAGCCGCTGCTGCTGCCCTTGAAGCAGGCGAGATGATGGAAACCGGCTTCAACGGCATTTCCATGTCGGATACCGAGCGCCTCCAGAAGGATGGCCGCTTCGATACCGGCACCAAGGGGTTCGAGAACAACGTCGCCCACTCGACGGTCGAGTTCAACCTGCGCAATCCGATCCTTGCCAATCTGAAGGTTCGCCAAGCAATCTATCATGCGCTCGACATCGACTTTGCGATCAAGACCATCATGCGCGGCTATGCCAAGCCGGGCCGTGGCCCGATCCCCAGCACTGGCGGCGCCAATTATACGGATCAGGTTCAGACCTACCCGTACGATGTTGAAAAGGCCAAGAAACTGCTCGACGAAGCCGGTTATCCGGCTGGCCCGGACGGCATCCGCTTCAAGCTGCGCCATCGTCCGGCTCCATGGGGCGAATATACACAGCTCTGGGCTGAATATTATGCGCAGGCCATGAAGGAAGTCGGCATCGACGTTGAAATCCTGACCAATGACGCGCCGGGCTTCCTGAACGGCGTCTATCGCGATCATGACTTCGACACGGCAAGCGGCTGGCACCAGTTCCGCTCCGATCCGGCTGTTTCCACCACTGTCTGGCTGCGCTCCGGCGCTCCGGTTGGCACGGCATGGTCCAACCAGTTCGACTACAAGTCTGACGAGATGGACAACCTGATCGACAAAGCCGCGAGCGAACTGGACCCGGCCAAGCGCGCCGATCTTTATCACCAGATCCAGCAGCTTGAGATGAAGGACCTGCCGGTCATCTTCGCCATCGAACATCCGTTCGTCGGCGTGACCAACAAGGTGCTGAAGAACCACCACAACACACCGCGCTGGGATTCTTCGAGCTGGTACGATCTCTGGATCGACCAATAAGCGATACATAGCCGCTGCCTGTCATCCGGTAGCGGTTCCTCTCTTCGCTATTAGAGCGGGATGTTTGTAAATTGAATCGTCATCCCGCTCTAAGTTTTTGTTTGAGCATGATTTTATCCGAAAACCGGTTCCCACTTTTCGGAATCATGCTCTAATGCTGAAATGAATATCTTGCAGGATAATCCGCAATGTCCCTGCCCCCGATCCTGACTTTCGCGCTGCGCCGCATCTTGCAGGCGATCCCCGTCATTCTTCTCATCATGATCGGGGCGTTTCTGCTGATCAAGCTTGCGCCCGGAGACACGGTGGACGCACTTGTCGGCGACATGGGTGGCGCAGACCCGCAATTCGTCGCCAATCTGCGCGCCGAATATGGTCTCGACCAGCCGGTCTGGACGCAGCTCTGGATCTACATGACCAAGCTGGCACGGTTCGATTTCGGCTGGTCCTATGTCTATGAACTGCCTGTGCTGGATGTGCTGATGGCCCGCCTTGTGCCGACGCTCCTGCTGATGGTTTCGTCCTTGTCAGTGGCGTTCATTTTCGGCATCACGCTCGGGGCTTTCGCCGCACGCAAGGCTTATTCGCTGACCGACAATGTCATCTCCACGCTCGGCCTCGTCTTCTACGCCATGCCAAGCTTCTTCCTCAGCCTCATTTTGATGTTCATCTTTTCCGTCAAGCTCGGCTGGCTGCCGGTCGGCGGTTACAAGACGCTGGGCGGCTTTTATACCGGCTGGAAAAACGTCTGGGATATTGCGGTGCACCTCGTCATGCCGACGACAGCGCTTTCGCTCATCTATCTCGCTTTCTACATGCGCCTGATGCGCACCAGCGTGCTGGAAGTAGCCGACCTCGATTATGTTCGCACAGCCCGCGCCAAGGGTGCCAGCGGCGCAAGGCTGATGTTTCATCACATCATGCGCAACGCTTTCCTCCCCGTGGTGACACTGCTCGGCCTCCAGTTTTCCACCGTGCTCGGTGGCTCGGTTGTGATCGAAACGATCTTCTCGCTGCCCGGCCTTGGCCAGCTTGCCTATACCTCCGTGATCAAGCGCGACCTCAACACACTGATGGGCATCATCTTCCTGTGCTCGGTGCTGGTGGTGATCGTCAATTTCATCACCGATCTCATCTATGCGCGGCTTGATTCCAGGATCGAACTGTCATGACATCTCAGGACCTCTCCCTCACCCGCCCGCAAGTTTCCCGCACAAAAATTCTGTGGCAGCGTTTCAGTCGCAACCGCGCTGCCGTGCTGGGCCTTATCCTCTTCATCGCCGTGGTTCTGATCGCGCTGCTGGCCGATGTCATTGCACCCGGTGACCCGCTGCGGCGCGCTGGTGATCCGCTCGTCTGGCCGTTCATCAATACAGCAACGCCGCTCGGCACCGACCAGCTCGGACGCGATATCATGGCGGGTATTTTCCATGGCGCGCGCATCTCGCTTCTGATCGGCGTGGTCGCCACCCTGATTTCCATCGTGATCGGCATCATCATCGGCGCGCTTGCCGGCTATTATGGTGGCTGGGTGGATGATGTTCTGATGCGCATCACCGAAGCTTTCCAGACCATTCCGAGCTTCGTTCTGCTTCTGACGCTGGTGGCAATCTTTGGTTCTTCCATCGAAAACATCATCATCTGCATCGGCATCGTGTCATGGACTGCGCCTGCCCGCATGGTGCGCGCCGAATTTCTGGCACTGCGCAAGCGCGAATTCATCGATGCAGCGCGCAATCTGGGCGTCGGCAACATGTCGATCATCTTCCGCGAAATCCTGCCCAATGCCCTGCCACCGGTGATCGTGTTCGCATCCGTGGTTATGGCCACCTCCATCCTGATGGAAAGCGCGCTCGCCTTCCTCGGCCTCGGTGACCCGAACTATGCAAGCTGGGGCAATATGATCGGCCAGGGCCGCGCCGTGCTGCGCACCGACTGGTTCTGCTCCGTCATTCCCGGCATTGCCATTCTGCTCACCGTGCTTTCCTTCAGTCTGCTCGGCGAAGGCCTGAACGACGCGCTTAATCCGAGGCAGAAGAAATAATGACCGCTGCACCCGTTCTTGAAATCAAAAACCTGCAAATTGCGCTGCCGAAGGGCGCCGACCGTCCCTATGCCCTGCAGGATCTGACACTGACCATCAATCCCGGCGAAATCGTTTGCCTTGTCGGCGAAAGCGGCTCCGGCAAATCGCTTTCTGCAGGTGCGATCATGCGCCTTCTGCCGGAACCGCATGTGCATGTGACCCACGGCACGATCAAGCTTGAAGGCACCGATCTTTATTCGCTCAGCGAAGCCGATATGAAGAAGCTGCGTGGCGATCGCATCGGCATGATTTTTCAGGAGCCGATGACTGCGCTTAATCCGCAGAAGACAGTCGGCTGGCAGATCGATGAAGTGCTGCGCCTGCACACGAAACTTGGCCGCAGGGAGCGCCGCGCTACCGTACTGGACATGCTGGCAGAGGTGAAAATTCCGGACCCGGAATCCGCCTATAACGCCTATCCGCACCAGATTTCGGGCGGGCAGCGCCAGCGCGTGATGATCGCCATGGCGTTGATCCTGAAGCCGCGTCTCATCATCGCCGACGAACCGACCACCGCGCTCGATGTTACCACGCAGGCACAAATCCTGAAGCTGATCCGTGACCTGCAGCGCGAACACAATACCGGCATCCTGTTCATCACGCATGATTTTGGCGTGGTGGCTGAAATTGCCGACCGCGTTGCCGTGCTGCGGCTTGGCGAACTGGTCGAAGACGGCCCGGCAAACGACGTGCTGAACCATCCGCAGCACCCCTATACAAGGGCGCTGATCGCATCCGTTCCAGCCCTCACCCCACCTGAACCCAAGCCGTCAGTGGAGGCGCAGCCGGTCATTCTCAAGGCCGAAGCCTTGCGCAAGACATTCAAGGCACGCGGCGGCTTGCTTACCGGCAAGCGCAGCGCCGTTCCTGCCGTCAAGGATCTTTCATTCGAGCTGCGTCGAGGTGAAACACTCGGTGTCGTCGGCGAAAGCGGCTCGGGCAAGACGACCGTTTCCCGCATCGTCACCCGTCTGCTGGAAGCCGATAGCGGCAAGGTCGATGTGAATGGCAGAGATTTTCTGAGTGCCAGCCCGCGTGAAGTGCGCGCCATGCGCAAGGACATCCAGATGGTCTTTCAGGACCCGATGGCCTCGCTCAATCCGCGCCGTCGCGTCGTGGACCTGATCGCGCAAGGCCCAATCGTCCATGGCGTGCCGAAAGCACAGGCGCACGAAAAGGCACGCGAATTGCTGGAACTGGTCGAGCTTTCGCCCGCTGCGGCCGACCGTTTCCCGCACGAGTTTTCCGGTGGGCAGCGCCAGCGCATCGGTATCGCCCGCGCACTTGCACTTGAGCCACGCATCATCGTCGCGGACGAACCGGTCTCGGCGCTCGATGTCTCGGTGCAGGCACAAGTCCTGCGCCTTCTCGCCGACTTGCGCGAGCGGCTCAACCTGTCGCTGCTTTTCGTAACGCATGATTTGCGCGTTGCCGCGCAGCTCTGCGACCGCATCATCGTCATGTCGAAGGGCGAGATCGCCGAAGCCGGTTTGACGGCGCAGGTCTTCGCCAACCCGCAACATGAATATACGCAGCGCCTGCTTGCCTCCATTCCCGGCAAGGGCTGGACACCGCCTCGTTTTGAAACCGCGTGAAACCATGCAGAACATAGTCTTTCCACCTTCCATCTGGGCTGCCACCGCCCCTGCCCGCATACCGGCCAAGCCGCTGACCAATGACGCGGAAGCCGATGTCGCCATTGTCGGCGGCGGTTTTACGGGGCTTTCGGCAGCACTCCATCTGGCAAAACTCGGCAAGCGCGTCATCCTGCTGGAAGGCAATGCGGTTGGCTGGGGCGCATCGGGGCGCAACAATGGACAGGTCATCCCGACCATGACCTCGGCGGAACCCGATGCCATCGCCAAGCGCTATGGCACTTCCGGCGAACGCTTTGCCAGACTGATAGGCAATAGTGCCGACATTCTGTTCTCCATCGTGCGCGATGAAAACATCGAGGCCGAGGCCGAGCAGAATGGCTGGTTCCAGCCCGCTCATTCGCCAGGCCGGGTAAAGCTTTCGCAAACCCGCGTGGATGCATGGAAGCGCTTCGGCTTCCCGGCAGAGTTTTTCGACCGTACGGCGACGTCGCGGCTGTTGGGCAGCGACTTCTGGTATGGCGGCATGTTTAACCCGACGGGGGGCCATATCAATCCGCTGGCTTTTGCGCGTGGGCTTGCCGCCGCTGCCGAACGCCACGGCGCAATCATCCACGAGCAAAGCCCGGTTATATCCTACGCCCATACCGGCGACCATTGGGAAGTAAAGACTGCCAGCGCCACTGTGCGCGCCAAAGGCTTTCTGCTGGCGACCAATGCCTATACGGGCGAGCTGCGCGAAGGGCTTGCGCCGCGCCTTGCCCGCACCATCGTGCCGGTTCTCTCCTGGCAGATGGCGACCGCGCCAGTCAGCGATAATCTGCGCGCAACGATTTTGCCCGGAAGACAGGCGGTTTCCGATACGCGTGGCGATTTGCGTTTCTTCCGCTACGATGCCCGCAACCGGCTGATTACCGGCGGTGTGGTGATGGGCGATTTCAACATCGCCGAACGCGTCAAGCGCAAGACGGCGCGCAACATGGCGGAAGCCTTTCCCGCGCTTGGCGAACCGGAAATCACCCATGTGTGGAGCGGCTATATCGGCATGACATGGGATCGCTTTCCACGCGTTCATCAGCTCGGCCCCAATGGCTGGGCATGGATCGGCTGCAACGGGCGCGGTGTCGCACTCGGGACATCGCTCGGACGTGAATTCGCACGCGCCCTCGACGGCGAGCCTGTGCAGGAGCTTGCCCTCCCCGTCTCGGAACCGGCCCCGCTGCCTTTTCATAAAGTCGCGCGGAAGATCGCGCCGTTCTATCTCGCATGGCTTCGGCGCAAGGATCTCTCCGAGCCAAATCTCTAACTCGTCTCATTCAACGTTCATGTGAAAGGTCAGGTCCATGAATCAAATGTCAATTCTCGAACGTCGCCGCATCGAAGCGCTGGTTCTCAAGAACGTCTACGAAGTAATTCGCGAACGCTCCGGTGAGGAAGAAGCGCAGGCAGCAATCGGCGAAGCCGTCAGCCGCTCGGCCATCGAACAGGGCAAGAGCTTTGCCGACGAGCTGGGCCGCGCGCCGACAATACAGGACTTTGCCGACATCCAGCCGCTCTGGACGAAGGAAAACGCGCTGGAGATCGACGTGATTTCGCAAAGTGAAAATCATTTCGATTTCAACGTTACGCGCTGCCGTTATTCGGAGATGTATCGCGAGATGGGCCTTGGTCATATCGGTCACCTGCTCTCCTGCAATCGCGATGGCGATTTCTGCATCGGCTACAATCCCGCAATGAAGCTGGAACGCACGCAGACCATCATGAAGGGTGCAAGCCATTGCGATTTCCGCTACCGCCTCGACACGACCGAAGACAACACAAAAGGAGCCTGACATGCCGGTTGAAAACTGGACATCGAACCAGCTGGACGAACTCGTCGCGTTTCGTCGCGACCTGCACGAGAATCCGGAGCTGCTTTACGATGTGAACCGGACGGCGGACAAGGTTGCCGAAGCGCTGCGTGCTGCTGGCGTCGATGAAGTCGTGACCGGCATCGGACGAACCGGCGTCGTCGGCGTCATTCGTGGCCAGTCGAACCGTTCGGGACGCACCATCGGTCTGCGTGCCGACATGGATGCGCTGCCGATCCTCGAAGAAACCGGCACTGAATGGTCATCGAAAGTGCCGGGCAAAATGCATGCCTGCGGTCATGACGGTCACACAACCATGCTTCTGGGCGCTGCCCGCGAGCTGGCGCAAAGCCGCGCCTTCGACGGCACGGTCGTCGTGATCTTCCAGCCTGCCGAAGAAGGTGGCGCAGGCGCCAAGGCGATGATCGACGACGGGCTGTTCAAGCGCTGGCCGGTCAACGAAGTTTACGGCATGCACAACCGTCCAAACCTTGCGGTCGGGCATTTTATCATCAATTCCGGCCCGATCATGGGATCGGTCGATGTTCTCGACATCTCCATCGAAGGCGTCGGCGGACATGCGGCCTCGCCGCACCAGACCATCGATCCCATCCCGGTTACAGCCGCTCTCATACAGGCAATCCAGACCCTGACCGCGCGCACCATCGACCCGCTGGATTCCGCTGTGATCTCGATCACGACCATTCATGGCGGCGACGCGTTCAACGTTATTCCGCAGAAAATCCGGCTGACCGGCACGGTTCGTACCCTTCGCGAGGAAGTGCGCAACCACGTCGAGGAACGTTTGACCCGCGCCGTACAGGGCATTGCCGATGCTTTCGGAGCCAAGGCCACGCTCGACTACCAGCGCAGCTACCCTGTCACCGTCAATCACGAGCGGGAAACAGAGCTTGCGGCAATCGCTGCAGAAGCTGTCTCCGGTTCCGACCGTGTGACGCGCGACATGCCGGCGACGCTGGGCGGTGAAGACTTTGCCTTCATGCTGAACGAAGTGCCGGGCGCGATGATCAATATCGGCAACGGCCCGAGCGCCAATCTCCATCATCCGAAATATGACTTCAACGACGATGTCATTGCCTGGGGTTGCTCGTACTGGACCACACTGGTTCGCCATCGGCTGCCGACCGAGAACTGATTGCTGCCGACATATGTAAGGGGCGGCTCCCATGAGGAGCTGCCCTTTTTCACCTTACGTAAAAGCGAAGTTTTTAAACAATAAAACCTCTAGTTTATCTAAGCCTCTCGTAATATAACGCGCTCCCAGCAATCCATCGCGGCTTTTCCCGATGGGAAAAGCGAATCTGGCTTGGAAACATATCCTGAATGGTTCTGCGTTCGGAAATGCGAAAAGCCAAATGGTAGAGCGGGAAATCCATGAATATCGAGTCTGCCTTGAGCGATAGTGCCAATATTTTTGACCTTGCGCCAATCTCACTGTGGCTCGAGGATTATAGCGGCCTGCACAAGCAGTTCGAAGAATGGCGTGCGCTTGGCGTTACCGATCTCAAGACCTTCCTGCACGAAGACACGACCCGGCTGCGCATATGCACCAGTCATATCCGGGTTCTGAAGGTCAATCGCAAGACGCTTTCGCTTTTCGAGGCGGAGAGTGTCAGCCATTTGGTGGCCAATCTCGAACGCGTGTTTCGCGACGACATGCTGGACCCGCATATCGACGAGATGGTCCAGCTCTGGAACGGTGGCAATGCTTTCTCAAGCGACACCATCAACTATTCGCTCGGCGGCAAGCGGCTCGATATCCAGCTCAAGGGTGTCGTTCTGCCCGGCTATGAGCACACGTGGGAGCGCGTTCTGCTTTCTATTGAGGATGTGACCGCCCGTGAAAATGCCCGTCGGGAAGAGGACCGGCACAAGCAGCACGCGCAGGGCCTTTTCGAGCATTCGCCAGTCTCGCTCTGGGTTGAGGATTTCAGCCGCATCAAGCAGCTGATGGACGATGTGCGCCAGCGCGGCATCGTTGATTTTCGTGTGTTTACCGACGTGCATCCGGAATTTGTGCGCCAATGCATGAGCGAAATCCGGGTTCTCGAAATCAACACCGAGACGACTGCGCTCTTCCTTGCACCCGACAAGAAGGCGTTGCTGCAAAATTTGCCACTCGTCTTCAAGGACGAAATGGAATCATCGTTCCGCGAACAGCTCATCGATCTGTGGAACGGCGTCCTCTTCCAGCGGCGTGAAGTGGTGAATTATGCACTCGACGGCTCCGAGCGGCATGTCCTTCTGCAGCTCTCGGTTCTGCCGGGGCACGAAAAGGACTGGTCGCTGGTGCAGATCGCCCTCACCGACATCACCGCGCGCAAGAAGGCCGAAGCCTATCTGGAATATCTGGGCAAGCATGACGTGCTGACCAAGCTGCACAACCGCGCTTTCTATGTGGACGAGTTGAACCGCCTGGAACGCAAGAACCATGCGCCGGTTTCGATCATCATCATCGATCTCAACGGCCTCAAGGCCGCCAATGATCAATGGGGGCATGCGACAGGCGACGGGTTGCTGCGGCGTATCGGCGAAGTGCTGAACGAGGCTGTGAAACAGCCGGGACATGTCGCGCGTATCGGCGGTGACGAATTCGCAGTCGTGCTGCCTTATGTGGACGAACGTGGCGCCGAGGCGATGGTCGAGGACATTCAGCGACTGGTCGATATCAACAACCAGTATTATTCCCAGTTGAAGCTCAATCTTTCCATCGGCGCGGCAACGAGCATGCCGGGCGAGAAGCTGGAAACAGTCGCCAAACGCGCCGACCTGCTGATGTATGAGAACAAGCGCCAGCAATATACGACAGGCATGAGCTAATCATCGAATGCGATAATCGTTTTGCCGCGCGTCAGATCGGTGACGAGGCGGGATAATTCGTCCCGCGCGGCGATGGGCATGGCGCCCGCCATTTCCACGCCGGTGCCGGTGAAGTTCTCTTCGGTAATGGCAAGGTTTTCCACCGCTGTCAGGCGTGCTTTCAGCAGTGCATGATCTGAAAAATCACAGGCAAACTGAAACCCCACCAGCGGGATGACCTCGGTTTTTTCCGCCTGCCGCAGACAGGTCGCAGCCGTGCCGCCATAGGCTCGCATCAGGCCGCCGCTTCCCAGCAAAATACCGCCGAACCAGCGCGTAACCACAACAGCTATATTGTCCAGTTGCTGGCCGTCGATTGCCAGCAGGATCGGCTTTCCCGCCGTGCCGCTTGGCTCGCCATCGTCGCTAAAACGATAATTCTGCCCTATGCGCCACGCCCAGCAATTATGGCTCGCTGACAGGTCGGATTGCTGGCTCAAAAAATCCTTCGCCGCCTGCTCGCTCGCAACAGGCGCGGCAATGGCCAGAAACCGACTTTTCTTGATCTCCTGATTATAGGTTTCGACGCGACTGATGGTGAACATGGCAATCCCGAAAATAATATCTTTTGCGCCCTAACACTTTCTGTTGCGGATGACGACCCCTGCCGGCCTTTCCCGGCATTGCGCCCACCGGATATAGGGTATAAGGCAATTGAAAAATGAGCCCATCTTTTTGGGCTCGGTTCTTGCATACCAAGAGCGGGATGCGCTCACATAGGTTCGCGCTACCGCTCTATCTGTTTGTTTTTACCGCATTTGTGCAACGTCAGGCGATTCCACCTGACCGCAAGATGCTCTAGACGAAAGGTCCCGCCTATGTTCGATTTGATCGTGAGAAACGCCAATCTCCCCGACGGTCGCGAGAAGCAGGACATTTTGGTCAAGGACGGCAAGATTGCCGATATTGTGCCTTCCAAGGGAGAGCATCAGGCGGCTCAGGAAATTGACGCAACCGACCGGCTCGTAACCCCGCCTTTCATTGATCCGCATTTCCACATGGATGCCACCCTGTCGCTCGGCCTGCCGCGCCTCAACCGTTCCGGTACCCTTCTTGAAGGTATCGCGCTCTGGGGCGAGCTGAAGCCGATGCTGACCGTCGAAGCCATGGTCGAGCGCGCGCTGCGTTATTGCGATCTGGCGGTCAGCCAGGGCTTGCTCGCCATTCGCAGCCACGTCGATGTCAGTGACCCGCGCCTCCTCACCGCTGAAGCGATGATCGAAGTGCGCGAGAAGGTGAAGCCTTACATCGACCTGCAGCTCGTGGCCTTCCCGCAGGACGGATATTATCGTTCGCCGGGCGCGGTCGATCTCGTCAATCGTTCGCTCGATATGGGCCTCGACGTCGTCGGCGGCATCCCGCATTTCGAACGCACCATGGCCGATGGTGCAGCTTCGCTGGAAGAACTCTGCCGCATTGCCGCTGAACGCGGCCTGCCGGTCGACATCCATTGCGACGAAAGCGATGATCCGATGTCGCGCCATGTCGAAACGCTGGCCGCCCAGACCGTGCGTTTCGGTCTTCAGGGCCGCGTTTCCGGCTCGCACCTGACCTCCATGCATTCCATGGACAATTATTACGTCTCGAAGCTCATTCCGCTGATTGCGGAAGCGAAGATGAATGCCATTCCGAACCCGCTCATCAACATCACGCTTCAGGGCCGTGCTGACAGCTATCCGAAGCGTCGCGGGATGACGCGCGTGCCTGAGCTGATGGCGGCGGGTATCAATGTCGCTTTCGGCCACGACTGTGTTATGGACCCCTGGTACTCGATGGGTTCCGGCGACATGCTGGAAGTCGGCCATATGGCGATCCATGTCGCACAGATGACCTCCATCGAAGGCAAACGCCAGGTTTTCGACGGGCTCACCGTCAATTCCGCCAAGGCACTGGGCCTCGAAGGCTACGGCCTTGCAAAGGGCTGCAATGCCGACTTCGTGGTACTGCAGGCCCGCGATACGCTGGAAGCCTTGCGGCTCAAGGCAAACCGCCTGAAGGTCGTGAAGCGCGGCAAGGTCATTGCTGAAACGCCGCAGCGCGTCAGCGCGCTCAACCTTGACGGTCGTCCGTCTTCGGTTGACGGGGCTGATTACGCGCCAATCAGCCAGCTTTAGAATCTGCTTGAATTAAAGGTGGTTTGGGCAATGATGGAAATCGTTGCTCAAGAAATCCGCACGTCAAAACGAAGCAACCGGCTGCGCGCGCCCGCGCGCCGAAAACACTCAAGAGGGGTCCTATGACTAAAATTATCAAAACATCGAACTTTACCCGTCGCGACATTCTGGCAATGTCCGCAGCACTTGGCGCAACGGCAATTACAACCCGCGTCTTCGCAGCGGACGAAAAGCTGAAAGTCGCAGGCATCCACGCCTCGCCGGTCGAGAATGCCTGGAATTCCCGCCTCCACGATGCACTGAAACAGGCAAATGACGAAGGCGTCATCGAATATGTCTTCTCCGAAGGAGTTTCGGCGAGCGACTATCCCCGCGCCATGCGCGAATATGCCGAACAGGGCATCAAGCTGATCGTCGGCGAATCCTATGCTGTCGAACGCGAAGCGCGCCAGGTCGCGGGCGATTACCCGCAGACGACTTTCGTGATGGGCTCCTCCGGCAAGCCACAGGGCGATAATTTCGGTGTTTTCGGCACCTGGAACTTCGAGGCTGCCTATCTCGCAGGCATGCTGGCAGGCGCAATGAGCAAATCCGGCACCTTCGGCTCGGTCGGCGCCGTACCGATCCCGGAAGTCAATATGCTCATCAATGCCTTTCAGGACGGCGTGAAGGAAACTCGCCCCGACGCGAAGTTCATCGCGTCTTTCATCGGCACCTTCTTCGATCCGCCAAAAGCACGCGAAGCTGGCCTTGCCCAGATCGACTCGGGCGCAGACATTCTGTTCGGTGAGCGCATCGGTACGGCAGACGCCGCGAAGGAACGCGGCATCAAGGCCATCGGCTCGCTGATCGACTATACGCCGCGTTATCCGGATACGGTTTTTGCCAATGCAATCTGGAATTTCCGTCCGGTCCTGAATGCAGCCATCGCCGACGTGAAGGCCAGTCAGGCAACAGGCAAGGATTACACGCCGTTCAGCCTGATGAAGGAAGGCGGCAACGACATTATCTACGTCAAGGGGGTTGCCCCTGCCGAGGCAGAAGCCAAGATGGAAGCCCGCCGTGTGGAACTGAAGGAAGGCAAGTTCGAGTACAAGCCGAACCCGGCCGAACCGAAGTAACCATTCAGGACGGGCAAGCATATCGTGGCAATTGACATGAACAAGCAGGATGCAACCGCTCTCGCGCAGGCGATTGCGGAAGGAATCCTCAGTGCCGAACAGGCCATGGATGCCGCTCTCGAAGCAGCAAAAAAATGGCGCCCTCTGGGCGCCATTGCATATCTTGATCGCGATCTTGGCCGCGCCGGTGCCATTGCATTCGATGCCGCGCCATCCAAAGCGGCATTTGCAGGCGTTCCTTCCCTGTTCAAGGATCTGGGTGGCCCCTGTGCAGGTCTGCCGATCCGGCTCGGTTCGCAGGCATTCCTCAATGCCTCGCCGCAGATGGATTCTGAACTCGGTCGCCGGCTGCGCGCGGCAGGGCTCAACTTTTTTGGCACCACCACCGTGCCCGAATTCGGTCTGGCGCTCGCGAGCGAGCCAGCGGAGGCACCTCCGGCCCGCCATCCCTTTGATGAAACGCTTTCACCCGGCGGATCATCCGGCGGGGCGGCAGCAGCCGTTGCAGCCGGGATCGTCGCAATCGCCCACGCCACCGACGCGGGCGGTTCCATTCGTGTGCCAGCAGCGACGTGTGGTCTTGTCGGCCTGAAACCCAGTCGTGGCGCGATACCGGCGGGTCCGCATTTCGGCAATTATCTCGCAGGCATTGCGAGCGAGTTTGCACTTTGCCGTTCAGTACGCGACGCGAACGCGCTTCTGCCGCTTGTCGAAGGCAACACGGAAGGCTTTCTGCCCGACCCTGCGATGCAAGCTGGCGAACTGCCGGAACGCCTTCGTATTGGCATCGTCACCGGCGACCTCCCTGCCTATCCGGTCGCGCCCGAGCGCCTGCAAGTTGTGGCAGATGCGGCGCATTTCCTTGAGGCGCAAGGTCACACGATCCGCGAAATCCCTGCTCCGGAATTCGGCCCGATGATCGCTGCCAGCGCACGCGCGTTCGACCGCATCATTTCCGTCAATCTCGCGGCTGCTATCGATTTTCTGGCCATCGATGAAGACAAGCTTGAACCGCTCACCCGCGCGGTTGCGAAGCGCGGGCGGCGCATGGAAGCCACCGCTCTTTACCGTGCGATGAACGGAGCCGTCAGCACCGCACATATGTTGTGGCAGATTTTCCGCGACATCGACGTGTTGATTACACCCATGCTGTCGCGCGCGCCGATGCCGCTCGGCTCATTTCCGATGGATCACGGCGATGTGGATGCGCACTGGCAGAAAATGAACGCCTTCGCGCCATACGCGGCGCTCGCCAATATTTCCGGTTTCCCGGCACTCTCGCTTCCCTTCGGAACGGACACCGATGGCATGCCGGTCGCCTTGCAGCTTGTAGCGCCGATGGGCGCTGATCGGCTGCTTCTGAAGCTTGGCCAACGTCTGGAGGAGGACCAGCGATGGCAACACAGATTTCCCGTTGCGGGGTTGAACATATGACGACGACCGTTCTTGAACTACAGAATATAACCAAGCGGTTTGGCCAGCTTACCGCCAATGACGATATTTCATTGAAGCTTGACCGCGGCGAAATCCTCGCTTTCCTCGGCGAGAACGGCGCGGGCAAAACCACGCTGATGAATATCCTGTTCGGTCATTATGTGCCCGACGAAGGCCGCGTTTTCGTCAAGGGTGCCGAAATCCCGCAGGGCAAGCCGCGCGCCGCCATCGATGCGGGTGTGGGCATGGTGCACCAGCATTTCACGCTGGCCCCCAATCTTACTGTTCTGGAAAACATCATCACCGGCACTGAAAGCCTATGGAAACTGAAATCAGCGCATAGTGCGGCTCGCACCAAGATCGCCGGAATTGCCAAGCGCTTTGGCCTTCAGGTCGATCCCGATGCGCGGCTTGGCGATCTTTCGGTCGGCGAGCAGCAGCGCGTGGAAATTTTGAAAGCGCTCTATAACGACGCCGATATTCTGATCCTCGACGAGCCGACTGCCGTTCTGACTACGCAGGAAGCGACAAGCCTCTTCGCGACGCTGAAAGAGATGGCGCGTCAGGGCCTGTCGCTGATCTTCATCTCGCACAAGCTGCATGAAGTCATGTCGGCAGCCGACCGGGTGATCGTGCTGCGCGGCGGAAAGCTCGTGGCCGAGCGCAAGGCTTCTGAAACCTCCAAGGAAGAACTGGCCGAACTGATGGTCGGTCGGCGTGTCTCGCGCCCCTCCCGTGCTGCGGCCACCCCCGGCGAAACCTTGCTGGAAGCCAGGAATGTGACAGTGGTGGAAGATGGCGCAACCCGCCTGACTGACCTCGACTTTCACCTCCGCGCAGGCGAAACGCTTGGCATCATCGGCGTGTCGGGTAATGGGCAGGCCGCGCTCGGACGTCTCGTTTCCGGCCTCAGCCAACCCGCGAACGGTTCGCTCGTCATGTTCGGGCAGACCGTCACCAAATTCGACCCTCGCCAGTTTGTGGCGGAAGGAGTTGGCCGCATCCCGGAAGATCGCAATGCAGAAGGCGCAATCGGCGACCTGACACTTTGGGAAAATGCTGTGCTTGAACGCGTGCGCGATCCGCAGTTCTCCAATGGCATTCTGGTCAACCGCACGGCTGCGCGTGAATTTACCGACCGCATCATCAAGGACTTCGATGTGCGCGGCGGAACGCCCGACAGCCGCATTCGTCTGCTGTCCGGCGGCAATATGCAGAAGCTCATTCTGGGCCGCAATCTGGAAACCGCCCCGCGCATCCTGATCGCGGCACAGCCGACACGCGGGCTGGATGAAGGTGCTGTTGCAGCCATTCATGCCCGCATTCTGGAAGCGCGCGCCAAGGGAGCGGCGGTACTGCTGATTTCGGAAGATCTGGATGAAGTCATCGGTCTTGCCGACCGGGTTCAGGCCATTGTCAAGGGCAGGCTGTCGCCACCGATTGATGCCGGGGAAGCCAATGCGCAACGACTGGGCCTGATGATGGCCGGTGAGTGGCCGACAAATACCAAGAAGGGGCTGAACTGATGCGTATTGAACGACGCGAAACACGGCCCGCGGTGCTGGTGGCAACCGCGCCGGTTCTGGCCGTATTGACCGCCTTCGTGCTTGCCGGGTTACTGATCGCCGCCGCCGGTGCGCCGGTTCTCGAATCCTTCCGCCAGATCGCCATCGGCGCTTTCGGCAACAAGCTCTCGATCACCGAAACGCTCACCCGCGCAACGCCGCTGATGCTGACCGGTCTTGCCGCCGCCGTCGCCTTCCGTTCCAAACTCTGGAATATCGGTGCCGAGGGCCAATTCTATATGGGTGCTCTTGCGGTCGTCGCCTGTGGCACACAATTGCAGCTTCCGGCGGCAATACTTATTCCGCTGCTGCTCATCGTCGGTGCGATTGCAGGCATGATTTTCCTGCTCATTCCGCTCGGCCTTCGTCTGCGCTTCGGTGTCGATGAAGTGGTGACGACGCTACTCTTGAACTTCGTTGCCGTGCTCATCGTCTCAATGATGATCGAGGGGCCGATGAAAGACCCCCTCGCCTTCGGCTGGCCGCAGTCCGAGCCTGTGCCCGATGCCGCAGTGCTGCCGAAAATCATGGCAGGCATGCGGCTGCACATCGGCATCATTATTGCCATCGCCTTGGCTCTCATCATCGCCTATGTGCAGAAGCGGACGGTGTTCGGCCTTGAAACCAAGGCAGCGGGGCTTAATCCACAAGCCGCACGTTTCGCAGGCGTTCCGCTTGGCAAGACGCTGGTGAAAGTCGCCTGCATTTCCGGTGGCCTCGCTGGTCTCGCCGGTGCGATACAGGTCATGGGCGTGAAAGGCTATGTGACGACCGATCTCTCGCCGGGCTTTGGCTATTCCGGCATCATTGTCGCCATGCTGGCCAATCTGAACCCGATCGGTGCGATCTTCTCTGCACTGTTTGCAGCCGCCATGTTTGTCGGGGCCGACGGCATGAGCCGCGCCATCGGCATTCCAAGCTTTATCGCCGACGTCACCGTGGCGCTGTCGCTTCTCACCATGCTGGTTGCTCTGTTCTTCACACAATACAGGATCGCCCGATGAACGAGTTGATGGATATCCTGCTTTCCGCGGGCCTCTGGGTCTCGGTCCTGCGCATTGCAACGCCGCTGATCTTCGGTACGCTTGGCGCGCTTTATTGCGAACGTGCGGGCGTTCTCAATCTCGGCATCGAAGGCATCATGACCTTTGGCGCGATGATCGGCTGGCTGACTGTCTTTAACGGCGCGGACCTTTGGGTGGGTGTGCTCGCCGCTGCCGCTTCCGGCGCGCTGTTCGGCCTGCTTCATGCGGCACTCACTGTGCCGCTCGGCCTGTCGCAGCACGTGGTCGGTCTCGGCATCACACTCTTTGCGTCGAGCCTCAGCTATTTCCTGTTCAGGCTGCTGGTGCCGCTTTCATCGACACCACCAACCATTACGCCATTCCAACCTGTCAATCCGTCCTGGCTTGCGGATGTTCCATTTTTCGGACAGGTGTTCGGAACACAGACAGCATTGACATGGATTGCCATTCCGCTGGCGCTGCTGCTTGGCTATGTGCTTTTCCGCACGCCGCTGGGGCTTGCCATTCGCATGACCGGCGAAAACCCGCATGCCGCCGAAGCGCAAGGCATCAACCCGATCCGCGTCCGCGTCTTTACGATCATGTTCGGCAGCGCCTTGATGGCTGTCGGCGGCGCTTTCCTCACGCTCTCCGCCTTCAACTCGTTTTTCCCGACCATGATGCAGGGACGTGGCTGGGTCTGTATCGCGCTTGTCGTCTTCGCTTCGTGGAAGCCTGCCCGCGCACTTCTGGGCGCGCTTCTATTCGCGCTGTTCGATGCTTTCCAGCTACGCCTGCAGACGGTCTACGGCAAAATCGTGCCTTACCAGCTCTTTCTGATGATCCCTTACATCATGTCGATTGTGGCGCTCATTGTCATGGCGCGGCGCGCACGCGTTCCACAGGCTCTGATGCAGCCCTATCGTCGGGGAGAGCGATAAGAATGCAAACAAAAACGGCGCCCGAAGGCGCCGTTTTCTTTTATGCTGTCGAGCTTATGCAGCGCTTGACTTGCCGCTCTTTTCGAAGCGCTTGCGCTCATTCGGGTCGAGGTAGAGCTTGCGAAGACGGATCGACTTCGGCGTCACTTCAACCAGCTCGTCGTCCTGAATCCACGACAGAGCGCGTTCCAGCGTCATCTTGATCGGCGGCGTCAGCTTCACGGCTTCGTCCTTGCCCGAGGCGCGAACGTTGGTGAGCTTCTTGCCCTTCAAGACGTTGACTTCAAGGTCGTTGTCGCGCGAGTGGATGCCAATCAGCATGCCCTGATAAACCTTGACGCCTGCGTCGATGATCATCGGGCCGCGATCTTCAAGGTTGAACAGCGCGTAAGCAACAGCCTCGCCCTGATCGTTGGAAATCAGAACGCCATTGTTACGGCCCGAGATTTCACCCTTGTAAGGCTGATAATCGTGGAACAGGCGGTTCATGATCGCCGTGCCGCGCGTATCGGTCAGAAGTTCCGACTGATAGCCGATAAGACCACGGGTCGGCGCATAGAAAACCATACGGACGCGATTGCCGCCCGAAGGACGCAGCTCGACCATCTCGGCCTTGCGCTCGGACATCTTCTGCACGACCGTGCCGGAATATTCTTCATCGACGTCGATGACGACTTCTTCCACCGGCTCCAGCTTTTCGCCGTTCTCGCCATCCTTCATGACGACGCGCGGACGGGAAACGCCAAGCTCGAAGCCTTCACGGCGCATGTTTTCGATCAGAACCGCAAGCTGCAATTCGCCACGACCGGAAACGAAGAAGGAATCCTTCTCGCTCGATTCTTCGATCTTGAGCGCGACATTGCCTTCAGCTTCCTTGAGCAGACGGTCGCGGATAACGCGGCTCGTCACCTTGTCGCCTTCGGTGCCCGCATAAGGGCTGTCGTTGACGATGAAGGACATGGTCACGGTCGGCGGATCGATTGGCTGCGCTTCAAGCGGAACACTTACCGATGGATCGCAGAACGTGTCGGCGACGGTACCCTTGGAGAGACCGGCAATTGCAACGATGTCGCCTGCCTGTGCTTCGTCAATGGCCTGACGCTCGATACCGCGGAAAGCAAGGATCTTCGAGATACGGCCAGTTTCCAGAAGCGAACCGTCCTGACCCAGAACCTTGACGGCCTGGTTCGACTTGATCGAGCCCGAATGAATACGACCGGTGATGATACGGCCGAGGAACGGATCGGCTTCAAGGATCGTGCCGATCATGCTGAACGGGCCTTCGGCAACCTTCGGTGCCGGAACATGCTTGAGAACCAGATCGAACAGCGGAGCCAGACCTTCGTCCTGCGGACCTTCCGGGTTCAGCGCCATCCAGCCGTTACGGCCTGAACCGTAAAGGATCGGGAAGTCGAGCTGTTCGTCGGTCGCGTCGAGATTGGCGAAGAGGTCGAACACTTCATTGATGACTTCTTCATGACGGCCATCGGGACGGTCAATCTTGTTGATCGCAACGATCGGACGCAGGCCAACCTTAAGCGCCTTGCCAACGACGAACTTCGTCTGCGGCATCGGGCCTTCAGCAGCATCAACGAGAACGATAGCGCCGTCCACCATCGAAAGGATACGCTCAACTTCGCCGCCGAAATCGGCGTGGCCAGGCGTGTCGACGATGTTGATACGGGTATTTTTCCAGACAACCGAAGTTGCCTTGGCGAGAATGGTGATGCCGCGCTCGCGCTCGATATCGTTGGAGTCCATCATGCGTTCTGCAACGCGCTGATTGTCACGGAAAGAGCCGGACTGCTTCAGCAGTTCGTCGACCAGTGTGGTTTTGCCATGATCGACGTGTGCGATAATAGCGATATTACGCAATTCCATATGGAGATCACTTCTATATGAGTTGGGAGCCGCGCCAACAGACACGCGCGGAAAAACAATGCGGCGCTCTTACAGGTTTTTTTGCATTTTTGAAAGGGGCAGCGCGAAACTGCCCCTCAATTAACCCGAAAAACCCGGATTTATTTGCGTTTCTACACTGTCATTCTGACAGTTTTTTGAATTCTTCCTGGGCATGTCGTTATCGAAAAACCGGTTTTCACTTCTTCGCAACATGCCTGAGCCCTACAAGAGCGTGCCCGACAAAATAACCAGCGCAACGCTGAAATAGATCACAAGCCCCGTCACATCGACCAGTGTGGCGACGAAAGGCGCCGATGCGCTGGCCGGATCGAATCCGAGCCTTTGCAATATGAAGGGCAGCATGGACCCGGTCAGCGAACCGAACGTCACGATACAAACCAGCGCCATGCCGACGGTTGCCGCCACCAGAATCCAGTGTTCGCCATAGTCGTAGATGCCGAGCGTCTGCCATATGGCAATGCGTATGATGCCGATGATGCCGAGGAAACTGCCGAGCGCCAGTCCCGTTGGCAATTCGCGCAGGGCGACACGCCACCAGTCCTTGAGCTTGATTTCCTGCAGGGCAAGCGCGCGGATAATCAGCGACGTTGCCTGCGAGCCGGAATTACCGCCCGAAGACATGATGAGCGGGATGAACAATGTCAGCACGAGTGCCTTTTCAAGCTCCAGCTCGAAATGCTGCATCGCACTTGCAGTCAGCATTTCGCCGAGGAAAAGGATACCGAGCCAGCCGGCACGCTTTTTCAGCATCTCGCCGAATCCGATGCGCATATAAGGCCTGTCCAGCGCCTCCATACCGCCAAAACGGTAGGCATCCTCGCTTGCCTCTTCCGTCATGGCGTCGAGCACGTCATCAACAGTCACGATGCCGATGATGTGGCGGCTCTCGTCCACCACGGGCACAGCCAGAAGGTCGTGCTTTCGGAACAGCCGAGCCACTTCCTCGCGGCTCGCCAGCGGCGAGATGGTGATCGGCTCTTCGTCGCGAGCAATCGACAGGATCGGCTCGTCGGGCTGGCGGATGATGAGGCGGCGCAAGCTGACCACGCCCAACAGAACGCGGCTGACCGGATCGACGACATAGATGGCATAAACCGTTTCGCGCGTGCGTTCGACCTTGCGGATATGCTCCAGCGTCTGGCCAACGTTCCAGTTGGAAGGCACAGCGATGAATTCGATGGTCATGAGCGAACCTGCCGTATTCGGCGGATAGCCCATCAGTTTCTTCAGCGCAATCTTGGTCTCAGGCGCGAGAATGGGAAACAGGCGCGCACGGTCGTCGTCTTCCAGTTCCTGAAAAACGTCTGTTGCACGGTCCGCCGACATGCCGTCGAGCAAGAGACTTGCGAGGCCGGGAGGGAGGGTCGCGATGATTTCGGTTGCACGATGCAGTTCCGGCTGGTCGAGCAGGCGGATGGCATCTTCGTGCGAAAGCTGTGCGATGACGGCGACTGCATCATCGGCATCGAGTTCGTTAACGAGTTCGACTGCGTCGCCGGTACGCATGTCCGCAATGCGGCTTGCGATGGCAGCAGCAGGGAGGTCGGCAACATCAAGTACTTCCGGGAAGAAGTTGTTGTCGGTCATGGGCTTGCCTTTCTGTCGATCCGCCGTCGAAGGCAGACCGTGCAAGCCGACCGCAAGCGATCAGATCACGAACTGCCTTGACGGCTGAAACAATCGACTGTGACTGTCGCTTGGCATAAGAGAATAAAACTCCGGTTGAAATTGCTGCCGCAGAGAATTCGGCTGCGAGCGTGATGTGCGCTGGGTCGCCAACAAAGTCAACCCCCGCAAGACGATGTCGAACGCTTTTTCGTCAAGCCATCAGACTGCATGCGGCAAGCGCCGCCACAGCAGAAAGGAACCGGTGGCGATGAACCCCATGGTGGGGATGAGCGTTGCGAAAGCGACCAGCGGATCACCCATCAAGGCGGCGATGGCTCCCCCGACGAGACCGCCCCCCATCTGGAAAAAACCCATCAACGCCGAAGCGGCACCCGCCATGCCGGGAAATGGAGCCATGCCTGCCGATGTCATCACGGGCATGACCAGTGCAATCCCGAAAGCAAAGAACGCCATCGGCGCCATGACGAGAAGATAAGACGGTTCAAAAGAGCTCAGCAAGACGATGATGCCGATGCTGGCAACCACAATCGCCAGATAGCCCGCCATGGCGAGCTGTCGCGGATTGTAGAAGGTCATCAGACGGCGAAACAGCAATCCACCGGCAAGATAGCTGCCTGTCTGCAACAGAAGGCCCACGCCGAAATGCGTGGCCGACATTCCGATCCGCCCCATCAGAATGAAAGGCAGAATGGTTGCAGCCGTATAGAGCGCTCCCGTAGTGCCACCCACACCCAGACTCGCATAAACGAAATGACGGCTCGTCAGCAAGGTTCCGTAAGAACGAACCAGCTCGCGCGGACGGATACGGCTGAGGTCGCGCGCCACCGTTTCCTTGATGACGAACAGCGCCATCAAGACGACCAGCAATCCAAGGATCACCATCACCACGAAAATGGCATGCCAGCCAAAGAACTCCATGGTGAAGCCGCCGAGCGTTGGTGAAATCGCAGGGCCAATGGCGATTACGATGCCGATAAGATTCATCACGCGCGCCGAGGCTTCATGGGTGAAAAGATCACGCACGATGGCACGCGAAACCGTAACGCCAACGGCAGAACCCACACCTTGCAGAAAGCGTGCGGCCAGCAGAACCTCTATCGATGCTGAAAACAGCGCCAGGATGCTGGCGACCAGATAAATGCCCATGAACGCGATGGTGATGGGCCTGCGCCCAAAACCATCGGATAGCGGGCCGCAGACGAGCTGGGCAAAACAGAACCCGGCGAAGTAGATCGAGAGTGTGAGCTTGACCAGCGCGTCCGTCGTACCGAAGGCATGAACAATCTCGGTCATGGCAGGTGTGTAAAGCGACATCGACATCGGGCCGATGGCGGCGAGCAATCCACCCACGATACCGACGCGCAGCTCGCTCATCACCGGACGCTGGTTTTCCTGTTCCGGGCGATGCTGCGACTGGACGTTCATGGATTGTGATGCTCGAATTGCGACCGCCAAGGGCCTGCGAGGAAAATATAGCCCGCGATATTGGCGATCCGCGCGCAGGCAATCCTTATTCGCAGTCCGGAACAGGGTCAAGCAAACGCCACTTCTCGTTTTATTTGACTGAACAGACCCTTGCTCCACAGACAACTAAATCCTAAGTCTGGTTCACCTCGAATGCATCTGAACCGGAGTTTCATCATGTCCGACAAGACCGCCCACAATCACGCGCTGACTGAATGGAACGGACCGCTGGGCCTGCCGGATTTCACCGCTTTCACCGATGATGATTTTGCGTCTGCATTCGACGTCGCATTAGCTGCGGACTTCGCGGAAGTGGAATCCATCGCCAAGGCGACCGATGAGGCAACCATCGACAATACGCTCAAGGCCCTGCAGCTGACCGGCAAAGCGCTCGACCGCGTATCGGCTATTTTCTGGATGCGTGCCGGCGCACATAGCAATGACACGATCCAGGCTCTGGAACGCGAGATCGCGCCGAAAATGTCGCGTCACTATTCGCGCATTATGATGGACCCGGCGCTTTTCGCCCGCATCGACGCGCTTTATGAAAACCGCGATATGCTTGACCTCGACACCGAGACCAAACGCGTCCTTGAGAAGACATGGAAAGGTTTTGTCCGGTCGGGCGCGAAGCTCGACGAAGCGGGCAAGACGGAGCTTGCAGGCATCAATGAGAAGCTGGCCGGGCTTGGTGCACGCTTCGGCCAGAATGTCCTGAAGGATGAATCGAGCTGGGCCCTGTTCATCACCGATGAAGCTGATCTGGCTGGTCTTCCTGACTTCCTGAAAAACGCCATGCAGAGCGCCGCCGCGGAGCGCGGCAAACCGGATGCCTGGGCGGTTACGCTGTCGCGCTCGATTGTCGAGCCGTTCCTTTCCTTCTCGCAGAATCGCACCTTGCGCGAACAGGCGTTCAACGCCTGGGCAAAGCGCGGCGAGAATGGCGGCGAAAGCGACAATCGTGATATCGTGCGCGAGATGGTGGAACTGCGCGAACGCAAGGCACATCTGCTCGGCTATGCCAACTTTGCCGCCTACAAGCTCGACGACACCATGGCCAAGACGCCGAAGGCGGTTTTGGACCTGCTTGAGCCTGTCTGGGACAAGGCACGCGCCAAGGCCCACGAAGAAGAGGTCGAACTGGAGCGCCTGATCGTGGCCGACGGCGGCAATCACAAGGTCGCGCCATGGGACTGGCGCTTCTATGCCGAAAAACTGCGTGCCGAACGCTTCGCCTTTGATGAAGCGGAACTGAAGCCCTATCTTCAGCTCGAAAAGATCATCGAAGCCGCTTTCGACGTAGCAGGCCGCCTGTTCGGCATCCGCTTCGAGGAAAAGAAGGGAATCGCCGCGTGGCATCCCGACGTACGCGTGTTTCAGGTGTTCAACGCGGACGGCGGTGAACGCGGTCTTTTCCTCGGCGACTATTTCGCCCGCACCTCGAAGCGCTCGGGTGCCTGGATGAGTTCGCTACAATCGAGCCACAAGCTTGGTGATGGTCAGAAGCCGATCATCTACAACGTGATGAACTTTGCGAAGCCAAAGGCCGGTGAACCTGCCCTGCTCTCGCTGGACGACGCACGCACGCTGTTCCACGAGTTCGGCCACGCGCTGCATGGGATTCTGTCGGATGTGACCTGGCCCGCCGTTTCGGGCACTGCCGTTTCGCGCGATTTCGTGGAATTGCCATCACAGCTTTACGAACACTGGCTGACCGTCCCGGCCGTTCTCGAGAAATACGCCGTGCACTATCGCACCGGCGAAACGATGCCCAAGGCCTTGCTCGACAAGGTACTCTCAGCCCGCACTTTCAATGCAGGTTTCAACACCGTCGAGTTCACCTCATCGGCGCTCGTGGACATGGCGTTCCATACCGGCAAGGAAAAAATCGCTGATCCGCTCGCTTTCGAGGTAAAGACACTGGAAAAGCTATCCATGCCGGATGCGATCATCATGCGCCATCGCACACCGCATTTCACCCACGTCTTCTCCGGCGACGGTTATTCCGCTGGCTACTATTCCTACATGTGGTCGGAAGTTCTGGACGCTGACGCTTTCTCGGCATTCGAGGAAACCGGCGACGCGTTCAACCCGGAACTGGCAGCAAAGCTGAAGCAGCATATCTATGCCGCTGGCGGCAGCCGCGACCCGGAAGAACTTTACAAGGCCTTCCGCGGCAAGATGCCGACACCGGACGCGATGATTGAAAAGCGCGGACTGAACTAAAAGCATGTCTCCCGAAAGTGGAAACCGGTTTCGGGATAACGACATGCACCAAAGAAAAAGGTCGGTTTCCCGGCCTTTTTCAACTCTTGTGGGTCAGAATATTCACAAGCCGTCCATAGGGATCGCGCACGAAGAAGCGGCGTACGCCCCATTCCTCATCCGCCGGGCCGTATTCGATCGGAAATCCGGTAGCAATCGCGCGCTCCAGCACTGTATCGACGTCATCGACCTCAATGGAAAGATCGGGCACCGGAGTGCCCGACCCGCCTTCACTCATGATGCTGACCTGCACCAGCGCCTGCGCATCGGCAGCGTAGGTTACGATCCAGCCATGATCCATCACCACATCGAGACCCAGCACATCTCCGTAGAAACGCTTTGCCGCCGCAAGATCGGCGGCAGCTATATTGGCAACGATGCGGCGGACGGTCATCAGTATTCGCCGAGCTTGATGTCCGGCGTGTAATCGACGCCGTCGACTTCCTTTACCACCGGCTGGCCGCAATGCATGACGCCCGTAGCAGCGTTGAAGGCATAGGTAGGCGAACCATAAAGCTGCCAGCCCTTGTTGAGCGCTGCGGTGACGCGATGACAGAAAGCGGAATCGTCCGGGCCTGTGATGAAACGGTATAATTTCATGCTGTTACTTCCTCTGTTATAATTTGACGCCCGCCTTGGCGAGCACGCGCCCGGCCATTTCAAGATGCAAACGTTCGACCATCTGTCCATCAAGTGAGGCGACACCCTTGTCGACATTTTCAGGTCGGGCGAAAACTTCAACGACTGCGCGGGCATGCGCCACTTCGTCCTCGGTCGGCGAGAATGACCGGTTCGCCGCTTCGATCTGGCCCGGATGAATCAACGTCTTGCCGTCGAAACCCATGGCAGCACCTTGCGCGCATTCTGCCTCGAAGCCAACGTTATCACGAAAATCGTTGTAAACACCGTCGAGAACTGTGACCCCGCCCGCACGCGCCGCAAGAATGACCTGCATCAGCCATGGGATCAGATATGGCCGCCCCGGTTGCGGGCGCACACCGGTTTCCCGCGCAATATCGTTCGGCCCGACGACGAAACAGGCAAGACGCACTGCCGAACGGTGTCCGAGAACTGCAATTTCATCGGCATTGAGAATGCCACGCGCGGTCTCGATCATCGCCCAGACACCAACTGACGGATCGGCATCATGACGATCAAGCCGGTTGGCTGCGTCGATTATGTCCTGCGGGCGTTCGGCCTTGGGCAGAAGGATCGCATCGGCCCCCATCTTCGCTGCCGCCGCAACATCGTCCTTGCCCCACGGCGTTTCTGCCGTGTTGACCCGCACAATCCGCTCGAAACCGACCTTCGGATGGCTTGCGAAATGCGCTGCCAGCGCATCACGCGCAGCGACCTTTGCCTCTGGCGCGACGGAATCCTCCAGATCATAGATCACGCAATCCGCTGAGAGGGTCAGCGTTTTTTCCAGAGCGCGAGCATTGGCAGCAGGAACGAACAGGACGGAACGGTGGGGACGAACAACGGTTTTCATATCCCGATTTGTGCACGGAACCACGAAAAGGTGCAAGGTCTGAACGCCTTGGACAGGGGACTTGAAATCTGTATCATGACTGCTTATTTTCCGGCCTTCGGTTGAATGCACCGGCCGCCCGCAGCTTCCAAGCCACGGTAAAGCATTCTGACTACAACTCGTTCCTGTTCCGTTTGACGGCAGAAACGGCAACGCGGGCACCCGTTCATGAAAATGCCGCTCACAACCAGGAGCGAAAACAATGACCACAGCTATCATCGCTGGGACCAATAACGCTGACTTCAAGCATCAGGCCCGCCGTCTGCGGCAGGCTTTGAGCGAGGAAGGCATCACCATCAGCCACGGCAAGGCACTCGACCTTGTGGCTCGCCAATCCGGCACACGCGACTGGAACACACTTGCTGCCAATGGCAGCAAGGTGGAGATCACAGCCGTTGAGGAAGATACCGCGCCGTACCGTGTCGGGCAGCGTGTCACCGGCATGTTTCACACCACGCCGTTCGACGCGCGCATCATCGCTGTCGAGGAAACGATCAAGCCTGAACTGTGGCGTATCACGTTGCAGTTCGATCCGGCCATTGATGTGGCCGTTTCGCCCAATCTCTCGATGCGGCGCAGGCGTTATACGATTGTTGTCGGCACCGACGGCAAATCCCGCCGGCTGACTGGCAGTGAGACCGGTGGCGTCGCTTTAGACGTTCAATAATTACGCAAACCGCGTCAACGACGCACGATCCGGAAAACTTGACGCGGTTTCCTGACAGGATTATGCGCATTGCCCGACAGATGAATTACCCGGCGCACTTTTGAGCGCGCCGGGTAATTCGCGAAACGGGTCGGGAGTTGCGACCTATTGGGCAGTTATGGCCTCAAACGTTGACTCTCGGTCAAGCTGATGTAAACCAGTTTGCAAATTGCAAATTCCCAACCGACAGGTTCAGGACATGGATAAGTTCACCAAGCTCACGGGCGTCGCCGCCCCCCTGCCCATCGTCAATGTCGATACGGATATGATCATTCCGAAGGACTATCTGAAGACGATCAAGCGCACGGGTCTGAGCAAGGGTCTTTTCGCCGAAATGCGCTTCAATGAAGACGGCACGGAAAACCCGGATTTTGTCCTGAACAAGCCCGGCTATCGCAACGCGCAGATTCTTGTTGCAGGCGACAATTTCGGCTGCGGCTCCTCGCGCGAGCATGCGCCATGGGCCCTGCTCGATTTCGGCATTCGCTGCGTGATCTCGACCTCGTTCGCCGACATCTTCTACAATAATTGCTTCAAGAACGGCATCCTGCCGATCAAGGTCACCCAAGAAGATCTGGACAAGCTGATGGACGACGCTTCGCGCGGCGCCAATGCTACGCTGACTGTCGATCTCGAAACCAAGGAAATTCACGGCCCCGATGGCGGCACCATTTCCTTCGATCTAGACGATTTCAAGCGCCACTGCCTGCTCAACGGCCTGGACGATATCGGCCTGACCATGGAAAAAGCCAAGAGCATCGACACTTTCGAGGCCAAGCGCGCCGAACAGCGTCCCTGGGCATAATGTCGGTATCTACTATATATACTCGACCAGAATGTCTGGTTGCAGGTCTGGCGGCCTGTGCAAGTGAATAGGACGCGATTGGCTGGAATGGCCCGAGAAGATCAAAGCGGCGACTGGGCGGGACGTCTCTCGCCCTCGCTGGACGAAATCGAATCCATTGCGATCGAAGCTCTTGCGCATCTGCCGCAGGAGTTTCGTGCGTTGTGCGGCGATATCATCATCCAGATCGCCGATTTCCCTGACGATCAGATCATCGAGGACATGGGGCTGGAAACGCCTTTCGACCTGCTCGGTCTTTTCGAAGGCCGCGGCATCGGCGAGCGCTTCAGCTTGCAGACCGGCGAAGGCCCCAACCGCATCACGCTCTATCGTCGCGCCATCCTCGATTACTGGTCTGAAAATGAGGAAACGCTGGGCGACATTATCACCCATGTATTGATCCACGAGATCGGCCACCATTTCGGCCTGTCTGATGACGATATGGAAAATATCGAGGCGCAGGCGGAATAAAGAAGCTGCACAGTTGAGATGAATGCTTCTTGCTGGCGCTTGATCATACCGATGACATTTCTGGCATTTCCTCAAGGGATTCTATCTGCTCTAACTCACTTTCAAGGCCGTGCCCGCTACTGAGACAAAAGCGTTTTTGCACGGTCTTCAGTCTTGCCGATATCCGTCTGCTTCTATCGCGCTGAACCCGTTTGAGAAATGAGCACCATGAAACTCTTCAAAGGTCTTTCTGCCTTTCCGCTCACACCAATCGACGCCGCAGGCAAACTTATGGAGGACGCGCTCGGCGGTTTACTTGAACGTATACAGGAGGCGGGAGCGGATTCGATCGGCCTTCTGGGAAGCACAGGCAGCTATGCCTTTCTTACACGCGAGCAGCGACTTCATACACTCAAGACTGCCGTCAAATGCATCGACGGCAGAACGCCGATCATCGTCGGCGTCGGCGCGTTGCGGACGGATGACACGCAGGCGCTGGCGCGGGATGCTGCAGATGCAGGCGCTGACGGACTGTTGCTGGCACCTGTTTCCTACACTCCGCTCACGCAGGAAGAGGTTTTCCAGCACTTCAAGGCCGTTGCTGCGACGACTGATCTTCCCCTTTGCGTATACAACAATCCCGGTACGACAAAGTTCATCTTCAGCGACGAACTGATTGCGCGGCTTGCCAATGTGAAGAACATCGGCGCGATCAAGATGCCCCTGCCTGCAAATGGCGATTACGTGGGCGCAATATCAAAGCTGCGTGCGGAAGCACCGTCAAGCTTTGCCGTCGGCTATAGCGGCGACTGGGGTGCAGCAGATGCGCTGCTGGCTGGTGCTGATGCCTGGTACAGCGTGGTTGCAGGTATTCTCCCGGCACCAGCCTTGGCGTTGACTCGTGCAGCTCAAAGCGGAAACAAGGCTGACGCAGAACGCATCAATGCGGCTTTCGCGCCGCTCTGGGATCTGTTCAAAACCCACAGCAGCTTCCGTGTAATGTATGTCATCGCCGACCTTCTTGGCCTGGCAAGAATCGCGCCGCCACGCCCGATCCTGCCATTGGGAACCGAGGTGTACGGGCAGGTCGAGAAAGCGCTCGAGCACCTGACGGTTGAAATGACTTCCCGATAAAATTCGCTGAACAGTATAAGATAAAGGCGCCCATCAGGGCGCCTTTTGCATTTCTTGATTAAGCCACGCTCAGACGGACATCGATGTTGCCCCGCGTTGCATGCGAATATGGGCAAACGATATGCGCGGCCTGAACCAGCTCGTCTGCCTTCGCCTTGTCCACGCCCGGCAACGCGACTTCCAACGCGACATCGAGCCCGAAACCTGTGCCGTCTTCACGCGGACCGATACCGACTGTCGCGGTCACCGTGCTGTCTGCGGAAATGGCAACTTTTTCCTTGGCGGCAACGAATTTCAACGCACCGAGGAAGCAGGCGGCATAACCGGACGCGAAAAGCTGTTCCGGATTGGTGCCCTCACCGCCCGAACCACCGAGTTCCTTCGGCGTATCGAGAACGACGCTGAGCCGACCGTCGGCAGTCTTGGCACTGCCAGTGCGGCCGCCGGTTGCTGCCGATTGCGTAGTGTACAGAATTGGCATTTGAGTTTCTCCTTTGGCTTATCTTCGCGATCAAACTTGCAGATTACTAAATTGTGCGCAATCTAATTTTGCAAAATACAAAATCACAATTATGTGACGCGCAACCCAATTGCGCATGATGTATATAGTTGCCAAGGAGTTATCTCGATGAAGCGCGACGATCAGCAATCCAGTCTCGGTCTTTCCAACATGGTCTGCTTTGCCATCTATTCGACCGCAAATGCGCTGACACGCGCCTATCAGCCGATCCTCAGTAAGCTCGACCTCACCTATCCGCAGTTTCTGGTAATGATCGTGCTCTGGGAACAAGATGACCGGACGGTTTCGGAGATCGGCGCCAAACTCAATCTGGATTCGGGCACGTTAACCCCGCTGCTGAAACGTCTCGAAGTTGCCGGACGCATCATACGTCGGCGCGACCCGCAGGATGAGCGACAGGTTCGCATCACATTGACCGATGAAGGACGGGCCTTGCGCAAGGAAGCCGAAAGCATCCCCGAACAGGTGTTCTGCGCACTTGGTCAGCCCATTGATGAGCTACAAGATTTACGCGCCCGATTGCTCGATATACGCGGCAATCTCGCAGAGAGCATTTCCCGCTAACAAAAAAGCGCCGGTCTCCCGGCGCTTTTCATTATCGTTATTGAATACAACAGATCAGGCAGCAAGTGCCTTCGGCTTGATGAGGCCGCGTGCGACCAGCAATTCAGCGATCTGGATCGTGTTGAGAGCGGCGCCCTTGCGCAGATTGTCGGAAACAACCCACAGTGCCAGACCGTTTTCAACCGTGATGTCTTCGCGAATACGGCTGATATAGGTCGCATCTTCGCCAGCAGATTCATAAGGGGTGATGTAGCCACCATCTTCATGCTTGTCGACAACCTGGCAACCCGGCGCTTCACGCAGGATTTCACGGGCTTCTTCAGCCGAAATCGGGTTTTCAAACTCGATATTGACGGCTTCCGAGTGACCGATGAAGACAGGAACGCGAACAGCAGTTGCCGTGAGCTTGATCTTTGGATCAAGCATCTTCTTGGTTTCGGCCACCATCTTCCATTCTTCCTTGGTATAGCCATCTTCCATGAAAACATCGATATGTGGAATCACGTTGAAGGCAATACGCTTGGTGAACTTCTGAGCCGTGACCGGATCTGCCACGAAAACCGCACGCGACTGCTGGAAAAGCTCGTCCATACCTTCCTTGCCGGCGCCCGAAACCGACTGGTAGGTCGAGACCACAACGCGCTTGATCTTGGCCGCATCGTGCAGAGGCTTCAAAGCCACGACGAGCTGTGCGGTCGAGCAATTCGGGTTTGCAATGATGTTCTTCTTGCGGAAGCCTTCGATCGCGTCAGGGTTCACTTCTGGAACGATAAGCGGCACGTCCATATCATAGCGCCACGCAGAAGAGTTATCGATAACAACGCATCCCTGCGCACCGATCTTTGGCGACCATTCCTTGGAAATGTTTCCACCTGCGGACATAAGGCAGATATCGGTATCGGAGAAATCATACTGATCGAGCGGCTTAACTTTCAGCGTCTTGTCGCCATAGGACACTTCCGTGCCCTGGCTGCGACGCGATGCAAGCGCAACAACTTCATCAGCCGGGAAGCCGCGTTCTTCGAGGATATTGAGCATTTCGCGCCCGACATTTCCGGTGGCGCCGACAACTGCAACCTTGAAACCCATTTTTCGTCTCCTGTCCCTCTCCGCTTCCAGATCCGGAACCCCGCAGGCCACGCGGGACTTCCGCCCCGGGCCAGACCCGGGGAGAGGGCGAGCAGGCCAAGGGAATCAGACCGTTTTCGTGGTCGTTTTTGTGATGGCCGTGAGTGTTTTGGAAATCGAAGGCATGCGCGCTGCCCCGGCAAAAATGCCGGCAGTTCCAAGCGAAACTGACGCTACGTTGACGCGATCCACGCGGGTTCTCCTTCGTTCGCCACTGCTTTTACGCGGTTTATAGATGGAGTCAATTCTCCAATCCTTCAAGGAGCGCATTTTTTGGCGCTTTATTAAATTTCCCTAGTATTTCAAGCCGTCAGTTCTGTCTCATACTAAAGACTACTGCACGAATCCCCTTTTTCGGTTCATCATGCAAGTGTGAGGAGAGCGCCCGGACAGTTGAGAGGAACTGTGCCCGGCGCATCAGGCGAACTTCATTTACCCGGTGAAGAAGGATCGCCTTACATTTGCCCGTCAGGGGCTCTGTTTGGGAGGACAGATTAATGGCAGTCTCGTCAAGTGCCGATGTCGGCACGCAGAAAATGACGAGCGAAGAACGCAAGGTCATCTTTGCGTCATCGCTTGGCACCGTCTTCGAATGGTACGATTTCTATCTCTATGGAACGCTTGCAGCCTTCATCGGCGCAACCTTCTTCAATGAGTATCCTGAAGCAACCCGAAATATCTTCGTTCTGCTGGCCTTCGCGGCAGGCTTTCTCGTGCGTCCGTTCGGCGCCCTCGTCTTCGGACGCATCGGCGATCTTGTCGGCCGTAAATACACGTTCCTTGTCACCATCGTCATCATGGGCGCCTCCACGTTCCTCGTGGGTGTCCTGCCCGGCTCAGCTACACTTGGCATTTTCGCCCCGATCATCCTGATCGCTCTGCGTATGCTGCAGGGTCTGGCACTTGGCGGTGAATATGGCGGTGCAGCAACCTATGTCGCGGAACATGCTCCGAACAATCGTCGCGGTTTCTTCACGTCATGGATCCAGACCACCGCAACGCTGGGCCTGTTCCTGTCGCTGCTGATCGTCCTTGGCATTCAGGCTATGATGAGCAAGGAAGCCTTCGCTGCCTGGGGCTGGCGCATTCCGTTCCTCGTCTCCATCGTTCTGCTCGGAATTTCCGTGTGGATCCGCATGCAGATGAGCGAGTCGCCAGCATTCAAGCGCATGAAGGAAGAAGGCAAGACCTCCAAGGCTCCGCTTTCAGAAGCATTCGGCCAGTGGAAGAACGCCAAGATCGCGCTCATTGCATTGTTCGGCCTTACTGCCGGTCAGGCTGTCGTTTGGTATTGCGGTCAGTTCTATGCCCTGTTCTTCCTGCAGAACGTTCTGAAGGTCGAAAACCAGTCGGCCAACATCATGGTGGCTATTGCGCTTCTGCTCGGCACCGGTGGTTTCGTGTTCTTCGGCTGGCTGTCGGACAAGATCGGTCGCAAGCCCATCATCATGGCAGGCCTTCTGCTCGCTGCCGTGACCTACTTCCCGCTGTTCAAAGCACTGACCGGTGCTGCGAACCCAGCTCTGGCTCAGGCTGAACAGACCGTCAAGGCAACCGTCACGGCTGCACCTGGCGACTGTAACTTCCAGTTCAATGCCACGGGCACGTCCAAGTTCACCACGTCTTGCGATGTCGCGACAAGCTTCCTCGCCAAGAGCTCGGTGCCTTATGAAATCGTGCAGACGGCAGCAGCAGGCACACCGGCAACCATTACGCTCGGCGACAGCACGATTACGTCTTACGACGCAGTTCAGGCTGGAGCAGGCGCCGCAGCCAAGCAGTCGGCACTGTCTCACGACGTGAACCTTGCCTTGCAGAAGGCTGGTTTCCCGCTCGTTCGTGACACTGCAAAAGTGCCGGACAGCAAGCTCGATGCATTTGTCGCTGCCAATCCGGAACTTCAACTCAATGCAGAAGCTATCCGTGGTGGAGACAAGACCATGGCTCCAGCTGCCGATCTGGTGAAGCAGAAGCTTCTCACCCAGACCGAAGCTGACGGCCTTGGTGTCAGCACAGACCAGGCGGTCTACGCCATCCCGAATGCAGGCGCATTCAAGATGGTTGCCGACCCCACGCAAGTGAACTGGGTCCTGACGATCGCCATCCTGACCATCCTCGTCATCTACGTGACGATGGTGTACGGCCCGATCGCCGCGATCCTCGTCGAGATGTTCCCGACCCGCATCCGTTATACCGGCATGTCGCTGCCATATCACATCGGCAACGGCTGGTTTGGCGGGCTGCTTCCGGCTGGCGTGTTCGCACTCAGCGCTGCCAAGGGCGACATTTATTACGGCCTCTGGTACCCGATTATCATCGCCTCCGTCACCTTTGTGATCGGCATGATCTTCGTCAAGGAAACCAAGGGCGTCGACCTGCACGAGCTCGACTAGTCCTTGTCAACTGAACAACACAGAACGCCGCCCGATGGGCGGCGTTTTTGTATTCGTCTGGCATTCTATCGCCGATATTGCGCTTCAATTTCGATCAGTTTCTGCTTGCGCCACAGGCCACCGCCATAGCCGGTCAATGATCCGTCTGCGCCGATCACACGATGGCAGGGAATGATAACGGCAATCTGGTTCGCGCCATTGGCCCGCCCCACAGCACGCACGGCGAGCGGCTTTTCCATGGCCTGCGCAAGTTCACTGTAGCTGCGTGTCTCCCCTGCCCTTATATTCTGAAGCTCGCGCCAGACATGCTGCGTAAAAGCGCTGCCATGCAGCACCAGCGGCAAATCGAATGCCGGCAAGCGTCCGTCGAAGAAGGCTACAAGCTGCCGCTCGACGAGATCATGCGTCTCGAAACGGCCAATCCCCAGATTACCGTGACAAGTGGCATAAAGCTTCTTCAGCTCCGCTGGCAGCGCCTTGCGATCGACAAACTCAAGAAGATGCAGACTTCGCGCATCACAGATTGCGATCATCGTGCCAAGCGGCGACTTGATCCAATCGGCACGCAACAGGCCATCACCACGTAATTTTGCGGGTGGAAGCCCGAGAATGCGCGCAAAGGCGGTGCGAAAAGCTTCGGGAGATTCAAAACCGGCATCGATCTGTGCATCGATCACTCGCCCGCCATCGGCAAGCACCTGAAACCCGTGTCGCAAGCGTTCCTGCCGCGCCATTTCCAGGAATGTCATCCCAAAATGACGCCGGAAACTGCGGCGAACCGTCGACAGATCAAGCCCCATCCGGACAACATCATCCTCATTCCAGCGGCGTTCGGGATCAGCCTCAAGCGCATCGAGAAGCTTCTTGACGGAAGGTTCAGCCTCGGCAGCAGGCTGTAGCGGATGGCATCTTTTGCAAGGCCGAAAACCGTCGGCCATGCATTCTGCAACCGATGCAAAGAAGCGGCAGTTCTCCTGTTTCGGTTTCCGCGCCGGACAGGTCAGGCGGCAGAAAATTCCGGTCGAGGTAACGCCGACATAAGCCCTGCCCTCGTAAGCGGCATCGCGGGCGACAAGTGCATCGTAGAGTTTGTTTTGGTCTGGGAGCGTGAACAACATGCCGCTATTCTTAAGCAGCGCAGTTTGAATTTACAGCCTCAAATCAGGCATCTATTCAAAAAAGAAAAAGCCCGTCACGCTGACTGCATGACGGGCTTTCATCAAATAATGCTATCTCGCTTACTCAGCGGAAAGCTTCGAGAACTTGTCGAGAATGGCATCGCCCATTTCGACGGTACCGATCTTGGTCTTGCCTTCAGACCAGATGTCAGCCGTGCGCAGACCGTCATCGAGAACCTGCGCAATTGCTGCTTCCAGACGATCCGCCTCGGTAACGAGGTTGAACGAATAACGCAGGCACATGGCAAGCGAAGCAATCATTGCAATCGGATTGGCGACACCTTTGCCAGCAATGTCTGGCGCAGAGCCATGAACCGGCTCGTAAAGCGCCTTGCGTTTGCCGGTCAAAGCATCGGCTGCGCCGAGCGAAGCAGATGGCAGCATGCCGAGAGAACCAGTCAGCATTGCGGCAACATCCGACAGCATGTCGCCGAACAGATTGTCCGTTACAATAACGTCAAACTGCTTCGGCCAGCGTACGAGCTGCATGCCGCCAGCGTCGGCCAGCATATGCTCCAGCTCCACATCAGCATGCTTGTCCTTGTGACGCGCGGTGACGACCTGATTCCACAGGACACCCGACTTCATCACATTGCGTTTCTCCATCGACGTAACCTTGTTGCGGCGCGTGCGCGCCAGCTCGAAGGCGACATCGGCGATGCGCTCGATTTCGTAGGTGTCGTAGACCTGCGTATCAATACCGCGCTTCTGGCCATTGCCGAGATCGATGATTTCCTTCGGTTCGCCAAAGTAAACACCGCCGGTCAATTCACGCAGGATGAGGATATCCAGACCTTCGATCACTTCAGGCTTCAGCGACGAAGAATGAGCCAGCGCAGGGTAGCAAATGGCCGGACGCAGATTTGCGTAAAGCTGCATATCCTTGCGCAGGCGCAGAAGACCAGCTTCCGGACGCACTTCATAAGGCACGCTGTCCCACTTCGGACCGCCGACAGCGCCAAAAAGCACAGCATCGGCAGCCAGAGCCTTCTCCATGTCAGCATCGGAAATCGCCTGACCATGCGCGTCATAAGCCGAGCCGCCAACCAGACCTTCTTCGGTTTCGAAACCAAGATTGAGTCCCGAGTTGAGGAAAGCGATAATCTTGCGGACTTCCGCCATCGCCTCTGGACCGATGCCGTCGCCGGGCAGGAGAAGGAGTTTTCTGGATGCCATAATGCCAAGCCTCTGTTTTTTACCGCATATTTCAGAAAACGGAGGCCCGTTTCCCAACAATATTGCGCTCAAATTCACAACAGCCGCGAACAGCGTGACGCCGTCCGTTACTGTCCTTTTCAAGTTCCGCGAGGGTTATAGAGCCCCGTTGTCCGACAAGCAATAATGCGCGTGGCTGAAACTTATGAAAAAGATAGAGGCTTGTGCAGAAATTATATAACAGCCATTAAAGTGGAAGCAGTTCGACGTTTCAGGCTTCCAGCGGCTGGTGAAATGACCGTAATGATCAATCCGTCAAACTGCGCGCTTCTGACGGCAACATGATGGGAATTCCGCCGCGAACAGGATAGGCAAGCTTTGCCTTGCGCGAGATCAGCTCGCCATGTTCCGCATCATACTCCAGCGGCCCCTTGGTGAGCGGACATACGAGGAGTTCCAGAAGGCGCACATCGATATTGCCAGTTTCCGTCTTGTCGTCCATTGCATCATTCCTGAAGTTTACTGCAGCCGCGAACCGAAATCATCGTCCTTCACTCTGGCCAATACCATTTCGGTGATGGCAATCAAAGTTGCTGCACGCGTCTTCAAATCAGGGGCCTCCAGAAGGGCCTGTTTTTCAGCCGGACCGAAAGGTGACATGATGGAAAGCGCATTGACCAGAGTTTCATTGTTCGCGCGCGCAATACTGTCCCAGTCCGCTTCCAGATTGTGCGCTTCCAGATAATCACGGAAAGCACCCAGCAAAGCATCCCGGTCGATATCGGACGAATCCCGCGCCTCCTCCAGATCGGCCAGAAACGGCATGATGCGGCATTGCCGATAAGGCTGACGGCAATTGACTTCCTCACGCACGCGAAAACGGCAGATGCCCTGCAGGGTAATCAGCAAGCGACCGTCGCCAGTCTCGGCAAAGGTCGTGATGCGACCAAGACAACCGACATTGCTCAATTGAGGACGAAGGCTCTCATCCAGTTCATCCATCGTTTCGTCGTCGTCACCTTCGATCTTCGGCTGGATCATGCCTATTATACGCTTGCCCGCCAAAGCATTCTCGATCATCGCAAGATAGCGGGGTTCGAAAATATTGAGCGGAAGCTGGCCGCCGGGCAGAAGCAGCGCCCCTTTCAACGGGAAAACCGGTACAGTCTCCGGTATATCGGCGCCCGTTCTGTAACGGGCATTGCCCACCTGCATTGCAACCTCCCTTTAGGGCTTACCGAATGTGTGGCCCTAACAGTTGGATTTCGCATGGCGCGCAAAGCAAAATTTGCCGCCATGCTCCCGACCTGTCGCGATCAAGAAAAGAGAAGAGACGACAGTTTGCGCCGTGCACCGAGCGTCGCCGGATCGGCATTCCCCCAAGCCTCAAAAAACTGGAGCAGTTGCTTGCGCGCTCCATCTTCATTCCACTCACGGTCGGCCTTCATGATGAAAAGCAATTCATTGGCTGCATCTTCACGCCGCCCCTGCGCATTTCGCACCTGTGCAAGGTCAAACCGAGCCTGATAATCCTTTGGATCAGCCTGAATTCGCTTCTCAAGTTCAATCGGATCACCGATGAGTTTGACCTGATCAGCCAGTGCAAGACGCGCTTCAAGCGCACGAACGGCAGGCGCACTTTGCTGTTCAGCCGGTAGCTGGGCCAGAATTTCTCGCGCCTTTTCTGCATCGCCGGATTCAAGAAGGCAGGTTGCAAGACCGACAACCGCATCGATATTATCCGGGACCGCATGAAGGATAGAAGAGAAAATCTCCGATGCCTGAACGAAATCACCGGCTTCCATCAGTTCGTTTGCGGCAGTGATTGCCTCGGCAAGTGCTGCTTCCGCATCGCTTGGACCACCGATCTTGGCGATGAATTCTTTCACCTTCGATTCCGGTACAGCCCCCATGAAACCGTCAACCGGCTGACCGTTGACGAAAGCGATGACCGCAGGAATGGATTGAATACCGAGCTGGCCTGCGATGGCCGGATGTTCGTCGATGTTCATCTTGACCAGCTTGACGGCACCGGCTGCATCGCGGACCGCCTTCTCGATGATCGGGGTCAGCTGCTTGCAAGGTCCGCACCACGGCGCCCAGAAATCCACCAGCACCGGCTGATTGCGGGATTCAGTGATTACATCGGCCTGAAAACTTGCCGTCGTCGTGTCCTTGACAAGATCCGCTCCTCCAGCAGCCGCTGGCGCCGAACCGAAAGAGACATTCGCCGTCATCTGGCCACCTGCACCGGCATAAGGATTGTTCTGGCTGGTCATAAGGAATTCCTTCGTAATTTCCGAGCGATGCGACGGTCCGCATGCAAGCCGGTGTCGATCTTTCAGTTCGTATCTTCGACGGCCAATTTCAAGTCGACTGGTCTAGCAAATTGCGCAGTAATCTAGTGCTCCTGCTTCCTACTTCAATCGCTAATTCATACCTGGAAAAGATCGTCTGGTTCGAAAATCAGTTTATACCGAAGCGTCTGCCTTCGCATCCTCGGAAACGGCAAGAACACGCGGTTCGTGGCCGGTGGACTTCAGGAAGGCAACAAGGTCTTCACGTTTAATCGAAGTCGTTGCTTCATTGGTCAACGGGTGTCCATTGATGACTTCATACTTCATCAAACTGGCATCCAGAACGACCTGTACATTGCGCGCGGTATCGTTGGCCGCACCAAACACGGTGACCGAGCCGGGGATCACACCGAGATATTCCATCAATTTTTCCGGCTTGCCGAATGAAACACGGCTTGCCGCGCCTATCACGTGATGAATCGACTTCAGGTCAACAACGGCATCCTCCTCGACTGTAACCAGAAAGAAATTGTCTTTCTTGTCTTTCAGGAAGAGATTCTTCGTATGGCCGCCTGGAATTTCGCCCCGCAGGCTTTGGGAATCGGTAACCGTGAACAAGGGGGGGTGTTCGACCGTTTTCACTTCGATACCGAGTTTATGAAGATAGTCGTGAAGCTCGCTCGGCGACAAAGGCATGATTCCACCCATTCTGTTCGGCATTGGAAATGTTGCGCATGTCACCACGCTCCTCAGTTTCGACGACATGCATCAGCGCTTATAGACCATGGCTGCAGGCTTAGAAACCATGCAAAACAAATTGGGTTATCCGCGCGAAACGCCGCAACCTGACTCGCATCCCTGTCACCCGATTCCGTTATCGGTGGAGGCGCGTTCTTCTTGTTTTGCAAAAAAATCACAGCCTGAATCGTGGTTCGCTATCCAGAAAATATAACATTTACAGTCAGTTATTATTTAATCGGCAGCTAATCTCGTTGAAACGACATTTTCGTGCAATTTCCCTGTTGCAATCTCCGAAGCGTTAGTTCATATAGCGCCTGCCTGACGGAAACGACTGGCGCGAGCGGGTGTAGCTCAGGGGTAGAGCACAACCTTGCCAAGGTTGGGGTCGAGGGTTCGAATCCCTTCGCCCGCTCCAGTTTTCCGATCAGATAAGCAACAAAATCCCGGCTTTGTCCGGGATTTTTGCTTTTCAGGCGTTTTTTCCTCAGCAAAGAGCCGCAGTTCGCCAGCGCAGCTATCGCAGGATGTGAGCTCAGCCGACTTGAGATCGGCAGCCGGCTGAGCCTTTGGCTTGCGGATATCCGATGCCGTTCACGTCACCACTTTTTCTTCATAAGCTTTTCTAACCCCTGGCACACAGAGACAGACAGGCACGATCAACACGGCGATAAGCAGCATCGCCACGAACGTTGCGTGCAGCGCGTGTTGAAGGGCCAGCCGAAGCTGCTGCTGGTCAATCAACATCTCCGCACCATTAAGCAGGTCCCGAAGTTGTTCTGACGTAATCGCCTCACCATGATTGGCGTTCGCAAGACCGTAGGTCAGCACCGCCCCCAGAATGGCCGCTCCGAGCGTACTGCCCAAATTGCGTGAGAAGACGTTCGATGCCGTGGCGCTGCCGCGCTCCGACCAACTCACGCTGTCCTGTGTCAGGATCAGCGCGCCAATGTTGAGCAACCCCATGCCGAATCCCATAATCAAAGAACCAGCTCCGGCCTGCGTAGCTGAACTTGCGGGGGTAAGCATGACAAGCAGAACCGTCCCAATCGGAATGCAAATGCTTCCGGCAATCATAATTGGACGCAAACCGAAACGCGTAAACTGTCGCGAAGCAATCGTTGCTCCACATGGCCAACCGAGCAGCAACATGGTCAGGGCGAAGCCCGCAACCACCGGCGAGCGGTCGAGAACTGTCTGCACATACATCGGCAGGAATGTCGTCAGCCCCATGATCGACATGCTGGCCAGAAAAACCGCCAGATTGGAGAATGCGATCGGCCGCTTCAGCCAAAGGTCGGGCGCGACCATGGGCTCCTTGGTGCGGCGCTCCTGCCAGATGAAGGCAATCAGCGAAAGTCCGAAGAGAATGAACGCCAGAATTCCCTCCAGCGAAACCCTACTCTCCATCAAGGTGAGAGCAATCATCAGAGAGGAAATGGAGACGGCGAAAAGTGCCGCGCCAAGCACATCAACCGATACTGGCTTGGATCGCTTTTCCTCATGGAGAAACAGAAGAAAACCTGATGCCGCCAGAATCCCGACCGGCACGTTGATCCAGAATACCCATGCCCAGCTCAAATTGTGAATTATCAGGCTGCCAAGCAACGGACCGACAACGGCTGACAATGCCCAAACGCTGGCAAGATATCCCTGAACCTTGCTGCGCTGCGCGCCCGGAAAAAGATCCGCCACAACGGTCATGGCCGCAGGCTGGATCGCCCCAGCCCCAATGCCCTGCAATAGCCGAAAACCAATCATCGAAGGCATCGACCAAGCGAAGCCGGCTAGGACTGAAGCGACTAGGAACAGAACAATGCCAAAAACAAGAACCGGCTTGCGCCCGTAAATATCCGCGAGTTTGCCAAACACAACGGTCGTTGCTGTCTGAGTCAAAAGGAATGACGAGAAAACCCAGGAATACAGATTGAGCTGGCCCAGTTGCGCTGCGATCTGCGGCATTGCGGTCGACACAATCGTTGCCTCGACAGCGATCATGGCCATACTTGCCATGATCGCGGCGACAACAAGCCCGCGATGAGAGTGTTTTTCTGTCATGGATGGCTTTCAGATCAGAGCTGATCGTCGTTGGGGGGAAGAAGCCTCCTCGCTTCCGGCTAGTTTCTTAGACCTGCTCGACCACCATCGCAATAGCTTGCCCGCTCTGTGAATTCACATTGTTGCTATCTCACTTGAGTCGGTTAGTAATAAAGTTTGGCAAGCCCAATCGCTTCAGTTGCTTCTGGCGTACAGCCAAGGGCATTTCGTGTTCAGTTTGCATCAGTGCAATGCTCGCTCTGCTTGTTTTTACGCCCAATTTGTTTGAAAACCGCTTCGCACTTTTCGCGATGACTTCTAACCCCTTGGAGAATGACCATGACAAACAGCACGGCCCCCTATTTCCTGGAGGATACGGACGAAAGCGAGATTTCTTCCGATGTCGCAGGCATCGGCAATTTTCTGGTAACCACCCATATTCCCATCCGGGCAGATGGCTCCATGGAAACCGGCGACATAACGGCCCAAAGCGAATGCACGCTGAACAGCCTCAGAACATCGCTGGAGAAGGCCGGCAGCAGTCTGGCGAATGTCATTCACCTGACAATCTATCTGACGGACATCAACGAACGCCCTGCCTTCAATGAAGTTTACCTGCGCTTTTTCAAAAAGCCATTTCCGGTTCGTTGTGCCGTTGGCGTTGCAGGGCTCGCGTCCCCCGAGATGCGGGTTGAAGTCACAGCGATGGCGGTGCGCAATCAATAATCGGAAACACCGACGATCAGACGAACTCGTTCGCCATATCGGGATCCTTTCCCCATCGCCTTAGACACTTCCATGCCGCCATGTTTGCCTTTCCAGTTATCGAGTATTGCGTCTGCCACCCGTGCCTTCGGCAAACGTCGGCCGTCGTCTGACCTGCCTCCTGCTCCTTCAGAATCTCTGATGACCTGTTCTTCCGTGGACCGTGAACTCTTCATTTCATCTATCTCCTGATGTTAACGGACTCTACCAAAATCTGGAGGCAGTTCTGGGGCTCAGATCAGTGTGTTTTTTTGTCTCTTTTCTGGGAGGTTGGGAGTTTTGATGAGGGGTGCTGCCAACATAAAACCCCGGGGCATATGCCACGGGGTTTTATGTTTTGTTGCGGAGCCGGATTTGATCCGTTTGTCGGGGAACTGGTTCACGGGATCAATTCCTTGTCGTCGTCCCGCTTCGGCTTGTGATCCTGCTGGGGTGAGAGCAAAAAAAAATCGATCCAGAGGATCGATTTGCGGTCGAACGTGCCGCTCGATGCAGCTTGCACGAGCCGTACAGCTACGACCAGGATGGCATATGCATCAGAGCTTTTAGTGATTTAAGGGGATTTGGTTGCGGGGGCAGGATTTGAACCTGCGGCCTTCAGGTTATGAGCCTGACGAGCTACCGGGCTGCTCCACCCCGCGTTATGGGTGTTATATTGTAACCGGTTTTGGTATTTTTTTGCGTATATCGCTTAAATGATCTGTTTTGTATGGGATTTGAGAAGATGTTTTGATTTGTGTGCTTAGCAGACCTGGCAGCGACCTACTCTCCCGTGTCTTAAGACAAAGTACCATTGGCGCTGGAGCGTTTCACGGCCGAGTTCGGAATGGGATCGGGTGCAGCCGCTCCGCCATAACCACCAGGTCGGCGAAGAACACAAATTGAGAAGCTGGTTGTCTTTCGTGCTGATTGTAATGATATCAGTTTAAGAGCCTCGAAGCGTAAGCTTCGCAAGGCCGACTGGCCGTCGCCGATGTTTCGGCGTGCCGTCCGCAGGCTAGCCTGACGAAGTCAGGCGCTCAGCCGTAAGGACATAGTCTTAACTGATATCTATCGAACGTTGTTCGATGGATATTGTAAATGGGAGTGATCAAGTCGATCGAGCTATTAGTACCGGTAAGCTACATGCGTTGCCGCACTTCCACACCCGGCCTATCAACGTGGTAGTCTTCCACGGCTCTGATAGGGAATACTCGTTTTTAGGTGGGTTTCCCGCTTAGATGCCTTCAGCGGTTATCCCGTCCGTATATAGCTACCCTGCTATGCCGTTGGCACGACAACAGGTCCACCAGAGATACGTCCATCCCGGTCCTCTCGTACTAGGGACAGATCCTATCAATATTCCTACACCCACGGCAGATAGGGACCGAACTGTCTCACGACGTTCTGAACCCAACTCACGTACCGCTTTAAATGGCGAACAGCCATACCCTTGGGACCTGCTCCAGCCCCAGGATGCGATGAGTCGACATCGAGGTGCCAAACAACCCCGTCGATATGGACTCTTGGGGGTCATCAGCCTGTTATCCCCGGCGTACCTTTTATCCGTTGAGCGATGGCCCTTCCACGCGGGACCACCGGATCACTATGACCGACTTTCGTCTCTGCTCGACTTGTCAGTCTTGCAGTCAGGCAGGCTTATGCCATTGCACTCGACGAACGATTTCCGACCGTTCTGAGCCTACCATCGCGCGCCTCCGTTACTCTTTAGGAGGCGACCGCCCCAGTCAAACTACCCACCATACACGGTCCTGGACCCGGATAACGGGCCGCAGTTAGACATCCATATAGGCAAGGGTGGTATTTCAAGGATGACTCCACAATGGCTGGCGCCACTGCTTCAAAGTCTACCACCTATCCTACACATGCC